>NZ_WOEI01000025.1 GCF_009733925.1 Streptobacillus canis
CTATACTTAATATCTAATATTAAGTTATTTAATCATGTTTGAATTTCTATCTCCTTCCTTTTAAATTTTACTAATATCCTACATTCTTATTTAGTCATAATCTTACATTCTTATATTAACACAGACACTACTTTAGAAAAATATGCAGGTAACTTCCTATTCATTTCAAGCATTTTATTTAAGAATAAGTTATTTTACTTAACATTTACAATCCCATTTTTTAATTCAACTAAAAATAAATTCAGTTTATTCAGTTCTATAAGATTAATCATCAAATAAACTAATGCATATCCATGTATTCTATTTCCTCCATTTATATCTAAATAAATTTCATTATACTTAATATTTATCATCAAATTTTTCTACAAACTTATCTACTAGATCTATTGAAGATGTATTAAATTCAATGTCAATTCCGTGATGATCTACAAGTAATACCCAACGTCTAATTTTATCTCTAAACCTTTTCGTTCGTAAACCATCTGGTGTTTCTGGATAAATTCCTTTTTTGTACATTTCAACACATTTCTTTCTAAATTTAAAACTGTAACGCACAAAAATACCCTCCTTACTGGTTTGTCCAGTAAAGAGGGTACATATCATAATTTCTTTTTTATTATTTTCGTAATAATAATAGCTTGTCACGTCATTTTTTAAATTTTTTTCTTTTATAGTTTCAATCCTTATTCTACTGGATATACATTCGTACGTCCTGAAATAAATGATGGTTTTAGAATCGATATTTCGTTTCAATCCTTATTCTACTGGATATACATTCGTACAAAGAAAATCAAGGAGGTAGTTAAAAATGAAAATTCGTTTCAATCCTTATTCTACTGGATATACATTCGTACGAAACTACAGTAGGATTATATAACTACTGGAATAAGTTTCAATCCTTATTCTACTGGATATACATTCGTACCTCCTAATCTTATTTCTTCCATTAAAGGTATTAATAGTTTCAATCCTTATTCTACTGGATATACATTCGTACACCAATGTTGGCAACTAACTATATAAATGTTAGTGATGTTTCAATCCTTATTCTACTGGATATACATTCGTACCCAAAGATGTCTTACATAACAAGACACTTTTCTTCAAGTTTCAATCCTTATTCTACTGGATATACATTCGTACAGAAATGAAAAAATTAGCAAACTTATACGTATTAGCGTTTCAATCCTTATTCTACTGGATATACATTCGTACAAAATCTCTTATTAGCTTTACCATTAGGAGTAGTTTGTTTCAATCCTTATTCTACTGGATATACATTCGTACATCTACAATAATATTTTCTATTACTGTAACGTCTGTTTCAATCCTTATTCTACTGGATATACATTCGTACTTAGGAACGAAAAAAATTAAAACAGCTATTGAAACGATGTTTCAATCCTTATTCTACTGGATATACATTCGTACACTAAAATTCTTTAGCTATTGTATTTACTTAATTTTAACATATTATTTTTTTATTTACAACTAAATATCACTTTAATACGAGGAGCATTTTTATTGTTTATTTATTCAAAAAAACAATAATATGTTAAATACCAAAAATGACATTTCCTTGAATTTTCAAGTTTTCTATATATTATTTATCTTATTTTAATCCTTTTCTAATACAATTATAAGTAAAGAAAATATAAAACGAGAAGCTATATATATTTATCCTTATTACCACCATCCCGTTAATCCTCCCACAAAACTTTTTACTGCACTTACAGCACTTGAAACTGCACTTGCTGCACTAGATAGAATTTTACCTGCAAAATTTACAGATCCTTTTGCAACGCTTTTAACAGTCTCTACCCCACTTTCAATTGTATTTACAGCACTTTTATATATAGTCGTGGCAACTTTAGTTGCTCCCTCATAAATTTTTTCTGTAACCTTTGAACTTACCATAGAAGCAACAGCACCTATAACAACTGATGCAACAGCTGAAACAACATTGCTTTTTATTACAATACCTCCAAGAAGTCTAATTACACCACCAGTTCCAATTTTTTTCTTTATATATGAAGACACAAACTTAAAAGTTTCTATTGCAGCATATGAAGAAGTTATTTGCTTACCTATATTATTTATACCTTTAAACAAACTTATCTCTCCAGTTCCAATTTTATAGCAATTATTTACTATCCCTAAACTTGAACTTGCTATAACACCTATAGATGTATCTGTTAAATAATTCGCAACAGTTCCTGTAATATATTGATTTTCAACACTAACTTTTAATGCCGCAGCAATAGAAGTAGTTACAGCAACATTTGCACCAGTAATAACAGCATTTTCAACCATTTGATTTACATCTGTTTCTTTACCTTCTATCTTATCTTTTAAAACTGTAAATCCCATACTTAATCCCATACTTGTAAGACTTGCTGTAATAGTTTGTCTAGCTACTTGTTTCCCTAAAGTATAAATATTTACATCATTTTTAAAATTATTGGACAATCCGTTTAATTTACCTTCTTGTACTTGTTTTTGTAATTCTTTTAATTCCGTTTTACTAAATTCTTTACCAACTATCCCATCATGTGATATACTAGCTTTTATAGTTTTATTTGGTATTGCTCTTCTTACTTCTTCTAATTGTTCTTTAGGAACTATTATTTGTTGATTTCTATAGTCACCAGATTTAATCATTTTTATTGTATCATTTGCTGTAGCTCCATATTTAACTTGATAATGCTGTACAATCCTACCGCTACCATTTTTAACAACAAGATCATATCCATTTTTAGTATATGTTTGTCCAGGTTTTAATGGTGGTACTGATGCTACAAAATCTTTACCTGCTACTCTAGCATTTAAATTAAATGAATTTACATGTTTTTGTTCTGCAATAAATCCATCTAAGTTAGGATTTTGATTTATTAATCCACTTTTTGTATGTACTACGGTATTAATATCTTGATTTCCACTTTTTATAGTATCTGAGATATTATTAATATATGAATTCATATGATCTAAAGAAGCTGAATTTGAAACTATATTCAATGTATTATTAAAATCTTCTTTTTCTTTTTCAGAACTAAATTCATTATTATTATAGTAATCTTTACCTATTTCAGTAAAAATATATGAATTATATTTACTATTAAAATCAACAACTTCATTTAATTCTTTTTTTACTTCTTCTTTACTCATATCTGTTTTTTCGTATGATTCAATAATATCTGCAGCTAAAACACTTTCATATGATTTACCTTTTAATTCTTCTTTTGTAATTTTCTCATATACTTCTATTTGTCTTTTATTTCCTAGCTCAATTTCTTCTATAATTTTATTTATTTCTTCATCAGTTTTATTTGGTAATTCATCTTTTAACAATTCAAATAATGTTTTATTTTCTTTATTATCTAAAAACTTTCTAATTAGAGCCTTTATTTTATCTCTTTCCCTTATTTTTATTAATCCAAACATTTTATTTACCACCTAAACTTGCATCTTTAAATCCAAATTTCTTATTATTATCTCTTATTGTTTTAATAATATCTTTGAAGTTTTCCCCTATTCCTTTTATTTCTTTAACTGCATTTTCTAAATCATTTGTTTCTACTTCTATTTTATTATCAATAAAACATTTTTCAATTGCAATTTTAACTACTGCTTCTAAATCTGCTCCGCTGTATTCTTTCGTTAATTCCGCTATTTTTGTTAAGTCTATCTTATCTGTAATTTTTTTTCTTTTTTTCAAATGAATTTCAAGTATTTTCTTTCTTTCATCTATAGAAGGTAAATCTACATAAAATATTTCATCAAATCTACCTTTCCTTAAAAATTCTGGAGGTAATTTTGAAATATCATTTGCTGTAGCAACTATAAATACACTACTTTTTTTCTCTTGCATCCAAGTTAAAAATTGACCAAATAATCTTGTTGTAACTTCATTTGCTGAACTATCAGCTCCAATACCAGAAAATGCTTTTTCAATTTCATCAATCCATAAAACACATGGTGAAATTGCTTCTGCAAGTTTTAATGCTTCTCTCATATTTTGTTCTGATTCCCCTACATATTTACCTAATAATTTACCTACATCTAATCTAATTAATGGCATTCTAAATAATTCTGAGGTAGCTTTTGCACTTAAACTTTTACCACATCCAGGAAGTCCCGCTATTAATACACCCCTTGGTAAATCTACACCAAATTTTTTAGCTTTACCTAAATCTCTAAATATTTTTTCTTTATCTTTTAACCAATTTTTTAAATTTGATAATCCACCAATATTTTCAATATTTTCATCATTTACAATTAATTCAAGAAGTCCTCTTTTCTTTATTAATTGTTCTTTTGTTTTAAGAATAAGATAAATGCTATCAATGTCAATAGTTCCTTTTTTTTGATAGGCCCGATTTAAAATTTGTGTAATTTGTATTCTATTTAATCCTTTAAATAAAGTAATTAAATCATAGAATAGCTTTTCTTCAATTTTTTGATCATAATCTTCAATAAATTTATTTAAAATTTCTTCTATTTCTTTTTCTTTTGGAAGTGGTATATCTAATACTGTAATATACTCATTTAATTCTGAAGGTACATTTAATTTACTTGAAACTATTATTATTGTTGAGGCATACCCTTCAATTTCTGAGTTTCTATAAATTATTTGTTTTAATCTTGAAATTACTTCAACATCATTTAAATTATCATGTACATCTTTTAAAATAATAATATTCTTTGATTCATATCCATAATCACCAATGTTCTTTAAAAAATCAATAAGTGTTGTTTCATTTTCTACTACTCTAGTATAATGATCTACTACACCTATTCCATTTACAAATTCAACAATATTTTTCTCTAATTTTGTTTTTTCAATTAATTCATCTACATATTTAAAATCAAAATGATTTATATATATTATTGGAAATAAAGCTTCTACATATGATTTTAACAATTCTTCAATATTTTCTTTTTTTATTTTATTCCCCATTTTATACCTCCAAATATATTATTTTAGAAAATGCGCTAATTGTTCTATATTCTAATCCATTAAAATATGTTGGATTAAATATTAAATCTTTATTTAAATATGTTCTAGAATTTTCATTTTCTCTTATTTCTACACCTTCACTAATGAATAAAACTAATATTTTTTTGTCAGTTAAATCATCCCAAATATTATTCGTATTTTTTTTATATTCTTTAACTTCAGGAATATTTTCTTTTATTTTAAAATCTGAACCTATTATACTTTTAATCTTATTAAATATCTTTTCATCTTCAAACCAAGTAATTTTTTCTCTTATTTTTTCCTCAGCTAACATAAAAATTAATGCTAAATTTTTCTTATTCTCTAAAATCTTATTTAATAAATCCATTTGACTTATTTCTAATATATTCAAAAAATCATTTGACAATATCTGAGCATATGCTTTTATTTTACTTAATTTTGTTTCTTTTACTAAATTTTCTTCTATTTTTTTATACTCATTTATATGATTTTTTATAAGTTCTTTTTTATCTCTTTTTTTTGTTAAAAAATCCATAGATCTTTTATCATAAAAATGTATCGTGAGTATCTCATCAATATATTTATCATCAAGACTTATTTCAAAAATTCTTATTAATTTTTTTGCAATTTTCTCATCATCTGTATCTTTTATCTTATTTATTTCTTCTAAAATATCTTCATGCTCTCTAACTTTCAACCATCTATGTAATTTTTTTGAATGGTAATATTCCAACAAATCTGTTAAATAGAAATTTTCCTTTAACATTTCTAGATTTGAAACAAATACATTTGAAAGTTTTAAATCAAATTTTATTTCTTTTGCCATAAAATCTCCCTTATTAATCTTCTAATACTTCTCCAAATAAACTATTAAAAAAATCTTCTTCATCTTTTTTTCTTTCTTTCATACCATTAACATGTTCATATAATTGGTCTATAATTAATGAAATTGCTTTTTCAATTTCTACTCTTTCTACTATTTGATACTTTGATAAATTTTTATGATTACCATTTACAATCATTTTTTGATCTTTTATTATTGAATATTTTTTCTTATCCAAATTTAATAATATTTCTAAAAAATTTTTTTTACTAATATTTTTTTCTACCTTTTTTTCATTATCATTATTTATTTTAGTTTTATCTTCATTTTTATTCTTTAATTTTTTTTCTATGATTTCTTTTTTTAACTTTTCACCTATAGTATAAATATATAACCTATTATCTTTAAATTCAACATTTCCTATAGGTGAATTTAAACTTTCTTTTCCTAAAATATCTTCAATTATCGGTAATGCCTTATCATTTAAATATTCATAACTACTAAATAACAATAACCAATCTACCTCTTCTTTTTTTATCATTCCTTTTTTTATTAATCTACTAAAATCTTTTTCTTCTAAAATGTATTTTTCAAGTTTTATATATAATTCATCAAATGTCATTTATATTATTCCTCCATTTTAATTTTATTCATTAATTAAATCTCCGAATATATCTGAAATTATAGCTTCATCACTTTCTTTTTGGTTTTTAAGTTTATCAAAAAATACATCCAATTCTTCTATTATATTTTCAATTATTTCCTTAACTATTTCTAAATTTTCGATTTTAAAAACATAAATATATCCAGTGTAATTCCGATAATTAAGCCTAAAATCTTGACTCATATTTTTTATTCTAGAATATTTATAGAATTGATTTATAGTCTTTTCATATTCTTTATCAAAAATTTTTGTTAAAAATATTGCATTAAAGTCTTTTTCATCATCTTCATAATTAAAATTTCTTTTTGCATTTTCTATAAAATCATTTATAATATTTCTAGAAATACCATTAAAATATAAAAAATTATCTTTAAAAAAAATATCAATAAAAATATAGTTCTCAAAAAAATTGTCTAAGTCTTTAATTTCTAATTCTTTACTTTTTTCTAAAATTTCTTTTAAAAAGCATTTATTTTCAATTTCTGCATACAAACAGTTTAAAAAAAACCAATCTACAATTTCTTTTTTTAATATAGCTTTCTTTAATTTAGTTGAAAATTCTTCATGACTAACATAATATTCTTTTAATTGATCATACAATCTTTTATCCATTATTTTTACACTCCTAAATAACATATTCACTAAAAGTATACCACAATATTTCTAAGTGTAAATACCTTTTATACATTTTTTTACTTTTTTAACAAAAAACAACACCTTCCAGTGTTGTTCTTATCCCCCTAAATATGCTTTCTTTATTACTGGATTATCAATTAACTCTAAGCCTTTACCTTCAAGTACTATTTCACCTGTTTCTATTACATATGCTCTATCAGATATCTCAAGTGACATCTTAGCATTTTGTTCAACAAGTAATATAGTTACATTTTCTTCTTTGTTTATTCTTTTTATTATTTCAAAAATCTCTTTTACAAGTAATGGTGCAAGTCCCATTGAAGGTTCATCTAATAATAAAAGTTTTGGTTTAGACATTAATGCTCTTGCCATAGCAAGCATTTGCTGTTCTCCTCCACTCATAGTCCCAGATAACTGATTTTTTCTTTCTCTAAGTCTAGGAAAAAGATTAAACATTTTTTCTAAACTTTCTTTTAATTCAGCCTTAGGTCTTGTAAAAGCTCCCATTTCTAAATTTTCTAAAACTGTAAGTTCTGTAAAAATTCTTCTTCCCTCAGGTACATGAGCCATACCTTTTGATACTAATTTATGCGCTTTTACATTAGAAATATTCTCTCCAAATAGTACTATTTCTCCTGATTTCACTTTTAAAAGGTTAGAGATGGCATTAAGAGTTGTACTTTTTCCAGCACCATTAGCCCCTATAAATGAAACAATTTCTCCTTTATCTATATAAAAAGAGACATCTTTAATTGCATGTATTTTATCATAAAACACATCAATATTATTTACTTCTAATACTTTCATCTTAATCTCCTAAATAAGCTTTAATTACTTCTTTATTATTTTGTATTTCGCTTGGTTTTCCACTTGCAATAACTTCTCCAAAATTTAATACATAAATTCTTTCACAAATTCCCATTACAAGTTCCATATCATGTTCAATCAATAATACTGAAATATTAAATTCATTTTTTATTTTTTCTATTATTTTCATTAATTCTTGTGTTTCATTAGGATTCATTCCTGCTGCTGGCTCGTCAAGTAGTAATAATTTGGGTGAACACGCAAGTGCTCTTGCGATTTCAAGTTTTCTTTGATTACCATAAGATAATGAATCTGCTCTATGTTCAGCTATTTCATCTAATTCAAAAATCTTAAGTATTGATTTTGCTTTTTCTATTGTTTCATATTCATAATCTCTAAATTTTTTAGTTCTAAACATAGCATCAATTGTAGAATAATCTTTCTTTTGATCTAGAGATATTCTAATATTATCAAGTACTGTTAGTTGTTTAAAAAGTCTAATATTTTGAAAAGTTCTAGCCATTCCTAATGCAACTATTTTATGTGTTTTCATAAAAGAAATATTTTCTCCATTTAAGAAAATTTCACCTTCACTTGGCTGATAAACTCCTGTAAGCAAGTTAAAAAATGAAGTTTTACCAGCACCATTAGGTCCTATTAAACCAATTAATTCTCCATTATTAATTTCTACATTTACTCCTTTAACTGCTGTTAATCCACCAAATCTTAATGTTAAAACTTTAGTCTCTAGTAATTTCATTTTATCACCTTCTGTTTAATATCTTTTAGCCATTTTAAGAAAGCAGGTATAGTAAATTCATTTGTTCCTAAAATTCCATCTTTTTTAAATATCATTAAACTAATTAATATTATTGAATAAACTAAAAATCTATATTCTGATACTTGTCTTAATACTTCATTTAATAATGTTAAAAATGTTGCTGAAACTACAGCTCCTGTTATACTTCCAAGTCCTCCAAGAACAACCATTACTAATATTTCAATTGAAAATACAAAGTTAAATTTGTCTGGAGTTAAACTTCCAAGGTTATGTGCAAATAGTGCTCCTCCAATACCTGCAAAAAAAGCTGATAATGTAAATCCATAAACCTTTGCTTTATTAATATTAACTCCCATATTTTCAGCAGCTATCTCATTTTCTCTAATAGATAATAGTTGTCTTCCTTTTTTAGATATTAATATCATTATCATTAATACTGAAGAAACTATAACTATTAAAAATACATATTTAAAACTAACTATATCAGGTATTCCATTTAATCCTGCAGCTCCTCCCAAAAATTCAATATTCTGTATAATATATTTAACTATTTCTCCAAATGCCAAAGTAATTATTGCTAAATAGTCTCCTCTTAATCTAAATGTAGTCATAGAAACTAATGCTCCAAAAAATCCAGCAATTATTGCTCCAAATACACATACTATTACTAAATGTAATAGTGAAGGCAAGTTATATGAATAAAGATATTTTGAAAATATTGCCGAAGAATATGCACCTATAGATATAAATCCAGCATGTCCTAAGTTTAATTCTCCCATTACTCCTGTTGTAATATTTATACTTAATGCAAATAAGATATATATTAATACATTAATATATATACTTGCTTTATAACTAAATATTCCATCACCTATTATAGAATATTCAAGTATTGCATAAGTAAATAACAACATTAAAAAACCTATAATATAGTTTTGTTTATTTAATTTTAAAGTATTTTTCTTTTCCATATTATACCTTTTCCTTTCTATTCTTACCAAATAATCCATTAGGTTTGAATAATAGGATAATGATTAATAGTATAAATACTATAGGATTAGCCCATGTAGATGAGATATATCCTTTAACATATGTTTCAAGTAATCCCATTACATAACCACCAACCATAGCTCCAGGTATATTTCCTATACCTCCAAATACTGCAGCTATGAATGCTTTAAGTCCAGGAAGTAATCCCATATATGGATCTATTCTTGGATAAGTTAGAGCATACATTACTCCTCCTAATGCACCAAGTGCAGAACCTATAGCAAATGTAAGTGAAATAGTAAAATCTGTATCTATTCCCATTAATTTTGCTGCTGAAATATCTTGTGATACTGCTCTAGTTGCTTTACCTAAGTTAGTATATTTTATAAATACGTGTAATAATAACATGCATAATAAAGTAACTGTTATTACAAAGAAACTTAAATTACTTACACTAATTCCTAGTATAGTAATATATTCTGAACTTGATAAATATGTTGGTATAAATTCAGATTTTATAATTTTAGGAGCTGCTCCAAAATATATTAAAGCCAAACTTTCAAGTAAAAAACTTAACCCTATTGCTGTTATTAATACATTCATACGTGATGCATCTCTTAAAGGTCTATACGCTAATCTTTCCATTATTATTCCTAAAATAGCACAAAAAACTATTGATATAACTAAAGCAGTTGTTAATCCAAATCCTCTATTAACTGCCATAAAACTAATATATGCACCTATCATAAGTATATCCCCATGAGCAAAGTTAATCAACTTAACTATTCCATAAACCATGGTATAACCTAGTGCTATCAATGCATAAATACTACCTGTTTGTAGTCCATTTATCGTTTGATCTATTAAATTTTTAAACATCTTTTCTCCTTAAAAAATTGTGCTCCTAGGAGCACAATCTTAAAATTTTTCTTTTAATACTAATTTACCATTTTCTATTGTTAAGAAAGATACAACTTTCTTAGGATTTCTATTTGCATCAAATTCTAATTTTCCTGTAACTAATTCTACATTTACTTTATTTAATGCCTCTTTCACTGCTTCGTGATTTTTAACATCTTCAACTGATTTTAATGCTTCTACAAGAATTGTAGCTGCATCATATCCTAAAGATGTAAATAAATTAGGCTCCTTACCATATTTCTCTTTAAATTTAGAAACAAATGCTGTATTTAATTCAGAACTATCATTAATATCAAATTGACTTGTAAATATTGCTCCTTCAGCAACATCAACGAAATCTGTTTGTATTCCATCCCATCCATCAGCTCCAAAGAATTTAATATCTAATCCTAATTCTTTTGCTTGAGAAAGTATTAATCCAACAGTGTTATAATAATCTGGTACTAAAACTGCATCAAATCCTGAATTTTTAATATTTGTTAATAATGATTTGAAATCTTTATCATCTTTAGTATATTTTTGCTCTTCAAATTTTAAATTAACTTCACTTGCAACTTCTTTAAATCTATTAGCAACACCAACTGAATAATCACTAGATGTATTAGTTAATAAGGCTACATTTGCAAATCCTGATTTTTGAATATATTTAGCTAAAACTTCTCCTTGGAAAGGATCTGTAAATGTTGCTCTAAATACATAATCTTTATTTTCTGTAATGTCAAATCTTGTCCCTGCAGGTGTAATCATAGGAATTTTTGCTTTTTGTGCAATTTCTGCAATAGCAAATGTATTTGCTGATATAGCTTCCCCTAAAATTGCATCAACATTATCAACAGATATCATCTTCTTAATTATATTTACTGCTTCTTGTAAATCACCTTTAGTATCTTCAACTACTAATTCTACTTTCTTACCATTAATTCCGCCTTCATTATTTATTTGATCAATTTTAAATTCAATTCCTTCTTTTATTGCAACTCCATATTGAGATATATCTCCAGTTAAAGGTTCAGGAACACCAATTTTAATAATAGACTCAGCTCCTCCTTTCACATCAACTTCTGCTTTATTACCACAACTAAACAACATGAAAAGTGTTAAAACTGATAATATTACTTTTTTCATTACTGATTCCTCCTTCATTTTTTAATAAAATTATTATATCATATTATTAATAATATGCCAAATATATATATTTAATAGTAAATATAAATTTGATAAATGCATTTATCAAAAAAAAACAAGGCTTAAGCCTTGTTTAATATCCTGCATAATAAAATGCATATTCTTTTCCCACAGTAGTATCTTCACCATGACCAGGATATATTACTGTTTCTTTTTCTAATTTTAATATTTTACCTATAGACTTCCACATATCTTCAGAACTACCAGTAGGTAAATCTATTCTTCCATAACTATTTTTAAACATAGTATCTCCAGAAATTAATATTTTTTCTTCTGGATTATGGAAACAAATTCCACCACTAGTATGTCCTGGCGTGTGTATAATTTCAAATTTATCTACATTATCTCCCTCTTTTAGGGTTTTAATATTAGCTTTTTCTAAAGAAGGGGTTAGATAACTTTGATTAGTTTGTGCCCATAAAAGCAATGATAATTTATCATTAAATAAAAATTCTTTTTCTGTTTCATAAATATATACATCAACATTTTTGTATTCTAATATTTTAGGCAAACCTAAAATATGATCAAAATGTCCATGAGTTAAAAGTATAGCAGTTAAATTTAAATTATTTTCCTTAATATAGCTTAAAACTCTATCCATATCTTTTGAACCAGGATCTACAATATATGTATTATTTCCACTTCTAATTACATATGTATTACTTGTATAATCATAATTTTCAAATCTTATTACTTCCATAATAACCTCTTATTTATCTTTAATATGTATATCTAATTGATTAAATGGTATTGAAATACCTTCTTCATCAAATCTTTTCTTAACTTGTTCTAGAATATAGAATTTAGTTATCATATAGTTTTCAGGTAAAACATATACATTAGTTACAAAATTAATTGATGAAGCTGCAAGTTCGCCAAGACCTATAATAGGACTATCATCCTTACCTTTTAATACATATTCACAATCATTTACTATTTGTACTAATATTTCTTTTACTTTTGCTAAATCAGAACCATAATCTACACCTATTATTAAATCAAGTCTTCTTCTATTTTGTGCTGTTATATTCTTTATTTCATTTGTTATTAAAAGCCCGTTAGGTACTATTACAGTTTCATTTTGAAAATTTACAAGTCTTGTATAAAATATTTCTATTTTTCTAACTGTTCCTATATATTGGTCATATTGTATTATATCTCCAACTTTAAAAGGTTTAAATACTAAAACTATTATTCCTCCAAATATATTTTGTATTATTTCTTTAAAAGCAAATCCTACTACTACTGACATAGCCCCAATAATTGCAAATACTGATGTAAAATTAAACCCAAGTAACCCTATAATCACATATATTAAACATATGTGTATACAGACTTTTAAGAAAGACTTCAAGAAACTTCTAAGGCCCTTATCATTCATTTTAGAAAAAAGTATTCTATCTAATATTTTAATGATTAAATTTGATATTTTTCTATAAAAGATTATTATTATCAATCCCACTAAGAATTGTAAAAAATGTGTTTCTAACCATTTTAATAAGAAAGATATATCAAATAGTTTCTTTAAATATATACTTACATTTACCATTAATTTATCCTCCTACATTATTTTAATAAATCATTTAATCCCTCAGTAAATACAGGGTGAGCATAGATTAAATCTCTTAAAACTTGATACTTGATTTTTTGATCTATAGCAAGTGCTAATAAATTAATAGTTTCATGTGCTTTATAATTTATCATAAATGCACCAATAATTTCATCATTTTCATTGATTAAAACTTTAGAAAACCCATCTGTTTCACCTATTACATGTGCTTTAGGAATAGAAGTTGTTGGAAGTTTTTTTACTATAAAATTAATTCCTAATTCTTTAGCTTGTTTTTCACTTAATCCTACTTGTGCATAACTTGGATCAATAAATAAGACTTTAGGTACATTTCTTCCATCTTTAAGACTTCTACCATTTTCACCTAATAATCTTGGTAAAACTATTCTACTATCATCTAATGAAACAGATGTAAACATTTCTCCGCCTTTTACATCTCCAACTGCATATATATTAGGAACTGTAGTTTCTAAATATTCATTTACAATTATTTCTCCTCTTTCAGCAACTTTAATATCAGTATTTTCTAAACCTAATCCTTCTGTATTTGGTACTCTACCAATCGATACTAAAATATTATCAAAAATTTCTGTTTTAATTTCACCATTTTTTTCAAATTTTACTTCTATCTTATCATTTATTTCATTAAATTCTAAAACCTTAGATTCAAATATAAAATTTAATCCTTGTTCCATTAATATATTTAATATTGTTTCAGATACATCATCATCTTCCCTAGGCATAAACTTATCTCCACCTTCAAAGACAGTTACTATAGAACCAAAATTATTGAAATAACTTGCAAATTCAAGACCTATGAATCCTCCACCTATTATAGCTAATTTTTCTGGTAATACTTCAAGTTCTAAAGCACTATCACTAGTTAATACCTTATTACTTTCTATACCTTTAATATTAGGAATTCTTGTTTTAGAACCTGTATTTATAACAATATTTTTGGCCTTAATTATTTCTCCATTAACCATTACTTCATTATTAGAAATAAATTTAGCTTCTCCATTATATATATCAACATTATCATTATTATTTAGCAAATTAAAATTAGCTGTATTTAATTTTTTAACCATCTTTCTTTTTTCTGTTAATGAATTCTGATATATTATATTATCAAAATCATAATCTCTATCTACACCTAACGCACCTATTTCAACTAAAATTTTAGATCTATGAACCATAGCTTTAGTTGGAAGACATCCAATATTTATACATGTACCTCCATACATTTTAGCTTCTCTTTCTACTATCGCTACTTTTTTCCCCATTTTAGCAAAGGTTCCTGCTAAGGTTTTTCCACCTTTTCCCCATCCTATCACTAATAAATCATACATTTTTTTTCCTCCTATACATTAAATCTGAAGAACATTACATCTCCATCTTTAACTACATATTCTTTTCCTTCAAGTCTCATTGCACCTTTTTCTTTACTTCCTGCCCACCCTTTATATTCAACGAATTTATCATATGCAACAACTTCTGCTCTAATAAATCCTCTTTCAATATCAGAATGTATTTCACTTGCAGCTTTAGGAGCAAGTGTTCCTTGTTCTATAGTCCATGCTCTAACTTCTTGTTCTCCTGCAGTAAAATATGATATTAATCCAAGTAATTTAAATCCTGCTCTAATAAATCTATTTAAGCTAGGTTCTTTTATTCCTAAACTTTCAATAAATTCATTTCTTTCATCTTCATCTTCAATTTCAATTAATTCTGATTCAACTTTTGCTGAGAAAGAAACACATTCTGCTTTTACACTTTCAGCATATTCTCTTACTTTTCTCATATGTTCATTTTCTGTTCCATTTACTAAATCTTCTTCAGAAATATTTAATCCAAACATCATAGGTTTTAATGTTAAGAATTGATATGTTCTTATAGCATTTAATTCTTCTTCACTAAATTCATAAGTTGATAACATTTTATACTCTTCAAGTACAGTTTTACATTTTTCTAAAGTCTCAACTAAGAATTTTGCATCTTTATTAGTTCTTGCAAGTTTAGCATTTTTAACTATTGCTTTTTCTACAGTATCTATATCTGCAAGTATTAACTCACTATTAATTATTTCTATATCTCTTATTGGATCTACGCTTCCTTCAACGTGGATGATATTCTCATCTTCAAAACATCTTACTACTTGACATATAGCCTTAGTATTTCTAATGTTACTTAAAAATTGGTTTCCTAAACCTTCTCCTCCTGAAGCTCCTTTAACTAATCCTGCAATATCGACAAATTCTACAGATGCTCCTAATACTCTTTTAGGATTTACAAATTTTGCTATTTCATCTAATCTTTGATCTGGCACTGAAACTATACCTACATTTGGTTCTATAGTTGCAAATGGATAATTTGCTGCTTCTGCATTCTGAGTTTTTGTTATTGCATTAAATAAAGTTGATTTACCTACATTTGGTAATCCTACTATTCCTATTCCTATCATTTAATTTTTCTCCTTAATCATTTTTAAAACATTTACTATCTTAACTTTTTCTTCTTTTTTTGCCCTTGAAATATATAATATATCATATATAGGTATTAACACTTTTTTGAAATAATCATATATATTTCCAACACAATTATTAATATTTATATTTAAATTTTTAAAATTTTTACCTATTGCATCAGATACTAACAAATTAAATACTTCCTCACCTACTGTAACTATATATTTAGGATTTACATACATTATTTCTGTAATTAACACATCTAATAATTCTTCAGTAGTATTAGAATTAAATCTAATATATTCTTTATCTAATTTATATAATGAAGTAATATATATATTTTCAATATCTATACCTACATATTTTAATATATTTTCTAAAACTTTCCCACTATCACTTTCTAGAATGTTTCCATTTTCTAATGCTTTAGTTTCTATATCAGGTAAAATC
This sequence comes from Streptobacillus canis, assembly GCF_009733925.1. Classification (NCBI taxonomy): domain Bacteria; kingdom Fusobacteriati; phylum Fusobacteriota; class Fusobacteriia; order Fusobacteriales; family Leptotrichiaceae; genus Streptobacillus; species Streptobacillus canis. The sequence goes on from NZ_WOEI01000025.1 coordinate 16,271, forward strand.
AACATAATATCTGAGTTTCTATTCCCTTGACCAAGCATTATCTCTCCAGTACCTTTATAGTTTTTGAATACTTCTAATGTTCTAACTCTATATTCTAATTCTTTCCACATACTGCCCCCTAAATTTCAAATACAGATGTAACTTCTTCACCAGATATTTCTACATCTATTTCTTTATATTCTTTTTTTATATTATGCATAGCTAGAGAAGGCATATTATTTTCATCGCTTAAATGCATTAAATATATTTTTTTTAGTTTATCAGTATAACTATTTCTTAATAACTTTAGGCAGTCTTGATTACTTAAATGACCAAATTTACCTTTAATTCTATTTTTTATATCCCACGGATAAGATCCTGTCATCAATAAATCAAAATCATAATTACTTTCTATAGCAATTACATCAGCATTTTGACACTGTAATTCCATCATTTTAGTAACATAGCCTGCATCTGTTATATATACAAATTTCTTATTATTCTCAATAAATGAATATCCTAAACAATGAACTGCATCATGAGTTAAATCGAAATTTACTATACTCGCATTATTTATATATACTTCTCTATCTTTAAGTAAAATTATTCTATCTTCATCATATTTACCAATTTTATCTTTAATTACATTATATGAATCCTCATGTATATATACTAAAGCATTAGTCTTTCTTAAAAGTGGACCTAAAGATTTAACATGATCTATGTGTTCATGTGTAATGAATACTGCATATATATCTTCTAATTTCTCATTAATACTTGCAAGTTTTTCAACTATTTTTTTCAAGCTAAATCCTACATCTACCAGTAGTTTTACTCCTCCTACTTCAATAAAAGTAGAATTACCACTACTACTACTTCCTAAAATAGCTACTTTCATTATTTAGTCTCCGTAATTTCTGTTGCACTATTATATATCTTATTTGTTGAATAACAATATGTTAGTCCTAATAAAATTAGGACTATTATTAATTTCCTAAATATTTTTACCAACATAAATCATCCTCGTCAAATTCATCTTCTTCAAAATCAGAATTTTTTGAAATACTTTTTCTTATTACAGCTTTTACTCCCTTTGGATAGTGTGCTATTATCTCTAATGGACCTCTTTTAACTTCTATATATCCAAGACCTGCAATAACAAAATCTTCATTTTCTTCTACAACAAATTTTTCTTCAATAAATTCATTTGCAAAATATTTATTATAGTTTTCTTCATCTAAAAATTTAAAATATCCATTAGATGAAAGTTCTTTAGCTTTATCAATATTCGTAATATGGAACTTCACTTCTCTTGAAGCATAAGCTGATATTATTGCACTAGCTTTACCTTCAGGTATACCTGTAACTTCAAAATATGCTAAGTTTTCAAACATAAATACTTGTTTTTCTTTTAATCTATATGTTTTTCTTGAAATTTCACCACTAGGAACTAACTTATATGATAAATCTGAATTTAACAGGTCCGATAATCTTCCTTCAGGTATTAGTCCTGGAGTATCAATTATAGTTAACATATATTCTTTTGTTTTTTTCTTATTTTTTATCATTTTCTTAGTAGTACCAGAAAATTTAGAAACTGTACTTACATTTTTCTCAAGTAATAGATTAATTAAGTTAGATTTACCAACATTTGATACACCTATTACAGCTATTTTAATATTACTATCCATATTTTTTTTCAAAATATTTTTGGCTATGTATTGTATTTTTCTAAAAATTCCATTTACACCATATTTATTTTTAGAAGATATATATGCTATATCTTCTGGATATATATTATTTTCAGTAAAATAGTATTTTACCCATTTAGATACTTCTGCTACATGTATATATCCCGGCAATAAATCCATCTTATTAATTACAGCAAGTATAGTTTTATCTTCTAGTAAATCTATTATCTCTGTAGTAAAAGATGATTCAAAATCTATAATATCAAATATAGGCATTACTATATCTGCCTCTTTTATAGCTTTTTTTACTTCAATTTGATAACTTAATTTATCTTCTTCTTTTTCAAGATTTTCTCCATAATGCTTTAATCTAAAACATCTTTTACAAACTATTTCATCACTAGAAATTAGTTTTTCATGAGGAACATATCCATCAATTTTTGGATCTTCTGATTGTAGAATTAGACCACAACCTTTACACTTTTTTTCCATTCTCTCTCCTATTTTTTAGTTGCAAAAGGATGTGACTTCATATATGCATCCTTAAGTGTATTTTTACTTATATGAGTATAAAACTGTGTAGTTGCAATACTACTATGTCCAAGTAGTTCTTGTACAAATCTAATATCTACACCTTGATTTAGTAATTCTGTTGCAAAGCTATGTCTAAATATATGAGGAGTTACCTCTTTATTTATTCTCGCTTTTGCTGAGTAATTTGTAATTAATCTTCTAAGTGATCTAGAATCTAACTTATTACCATCCTTATTTACAAATAATACATCTTTAGTGTAATTCTTATACTCTTTCTTTTTTCTTTCTATATATTCAGTAATATACTTTTGAGCATTGTTACTAAAGAAAGATATTCTTTCTTTATTCCCTTTACCTATTACCCTTACTTCCATATTTTTTAAATCTATAGTATATTCTGTTAAATCTAGTAATTCCATAGAACGAAGTCCACTAGAATAGAGCAATTCTATTATTGCTCTATCTCTAAGTCCAGTTATTTTCTCTAATTTAATCACTTCTCTTAATTTATCTATATCTTCTCTAGTTAAAAAATTAGGTAAGGGTTTTTCAAACTTTGGTGTTGAAATATATATAGCCTTATTCTCTACAATATAGTCATTTTCAAGTAAATATTTAAAAAATGTTCTTATAGCAGATAATTTTCTATTTATACTTCTCTTATTTACCTCAAGCTCCATATTTAAATAGGCAATAAAAGATCTAAAAGTAAATATTTCTACTTTATTAAAATCTTCTATACCTTCATTATTCTTTAAATATTCTATAAATTGTTCTAAATCTTTTTTGTATGATTTAACTGTATTAAAACTTTTATTTAAAACAACTTCTTGATAATACAAGAATTTTTCTAATAATTTATCCATAGATACCTCTATTTCTTTTTAGTTGTTGTTTTTTTAGCAGTTTTTGTTGTTTTAGTTTTTTTAGTTGTAGTTTTCTTTGTTGTAGTTCTTTTTGTTGTAGTTTTTTTTGTTGTTTTTTTAATTTCTCCATCAAGTTTTGGAATTTTTTTAATATTTTCACATTCTGGATAACCACTACATGCTAAGAATTTTCCAAATCTACCTTGTTTAATAGTAAATTCTCTACCACATTTTTCACATTTACCAGCTAGTTCTAATATTTTATCATTTTCATTATCTAATTTATCAAAATATTCTTTTAATTTATATACTCCATTTTCTGGTTTTAAAGTACCTTTTTTAATCTTAGCTTTTAAATCTTTTGTTAATGTTCTTCTTAAATTATCATTTGCATAGTCTTCACTTTCAAGGTATTCTCCAAATCTTCCAACTTTTAATAGATATTGTTTTCCATTTGGGGTAATCATGTCTGTTTTCATACCTTTTTTAATTTCCATTAATTCCATAACTTTATCTTTAATTTGTACTACTTCATTTTTTAAATCTTCTTCTGTAAGTTCAATTCCTTGTATTGAAATCTTATCTTTATTATCTAACTCACATACTATATATTTACCAAAACTTCCACTTTTTAGTACCATTTTACCATTTCCATTACTGCATTCCATATCAGTATATATTACTTTGTTTTTTAATTCATCTACCTTTTGTTTATACTTATCCATTTCATTAGTAAGATGGTTATAGAATTCTTTAAGAAGATCTACCCATAATGTTTTACCAGTTGCCACATCATCAAGTTTTCCTTCCATACCTGCAGTAAATTTAACATTCATTATATGTTTAAAATTATTCTCCAGTAATGTTTTAACTTCTTTACCAAATACTGTTGGTATTAATCTCTTCTCAACAATTTCTACATAATTTTTTTCTTTAATTGCGTCAATAATACTTGCATAAGTTGATGGTCTTCCTATACCTAAACTTTCGAGTTTTTTAATTAATGTTGCCTCAGAATATCTTGCAGGTGGTTTAGTATCACCTGTTTTAGTTAATATTTCATCTATAGGATATTCTACGTTTTCATTTAATTCAGGGAAATCTCCAGTTTGTATCATATCTTCACTCTTAAATACTTTATAGTACCCATCAAATGTTATTTTATTGATATTTCCTTTAAAGATATATTCATCTTTAGATGCACTTATTTGCATTTGATCGTATTTAACATTAGCAAATTGTGAAACTAAGAATCTATCCCATATTAATTTATATAGCTTATATTCATCGTTACTTAAATATTGTTGTAAATATTCAGGAGTAAGATTTATATCAGTAGGTCTAATACCTTCATGGGCATCTTGTATATTCTTATTTCCTGGAACAAAATAATTTCCAACATATTCTTTACCATAGTTTATCTCTATATATTTTTTAGCTTCAAATTTTGCTTCATCTGATATTCTAATAGAGTCAGTTCTCATATATGTAATTAACCCTTTACTTTCTCCCCCTATATTTAATCCTTCATATAGGCTTTGTGCAATTCTCATAGTTTTAGTAGCATTAAAACCTAAATATGATGAAGCTAATTGTTGTAAAGTACTTGTTTTAAATACTACAGGTGGTTTTTGAGATTTTTTTGAGATTTTAATTTCATCTATCATTACTTTAGAATTATCTAAATCTTTCATAGCTTTCTTAAATACTTTCTCATCAAATATTTTCTCAATTTTTTCTTCACCTATTTGACTTAAATTTAATTTAATTACCTTATTAATTAATATATCTATTTCAAAATATTTTTGAGAAACAAAATTCTTTATTTCCTCTTCTAAATCACATACTAATTTTAAAGCTACTGATTGTACTCTTCCTGCAGATGCATTTCTACCCACTATTGGCCATAATAATGGTGAAATTTTATACCCCACTAATCTATCTAAAAGTCTTCTTGCTTGTTGTGAGTTTACTAAATTTGTATTTATGTCTCTTGGATGTCTTATTGCATTAGAAATTGCTGTTTTTGTTATTTCATTAAATTCAATTCTTTTTACTTTTGAGTCTTGTTTGATATAGTTTGAGATATGCCAAGCTATAGCTTCCCCTTCTCTATCCAAATCGGATGCTAGAAAAACTTTATTAGCTAATTTAGATTTTTCTTTTAATTTTTCAAGAATTTCTTTTTTCCCTTTTATTATCTTATATTCAGGTTTAAAATCATTTTCTATGTCTATTCCTATAGTATTTTTAGGTAAATCAATACAATGTCCTACTGATGCTAGAACCTCATAATTTGAACCTAATATTTTTTCTATTGTTTTTGCCTTGGATGGCGACTCTACTATTACTAAATTCTTAGCCATTTTTCACCTCTTCATTTATATCATCTTTATTCATAACAAGCTTTGCTATACTATTTTTCAAAATATAGTTACAACCTAAATATCTATTCCCATACGAAGTACTTGCAAAGATTTCTTTACCCATATCACTCATAAGTTTTGATAATATCATTGCCCTTGATTTTGCAACACTTTCTGGGATATATAGATAATCACTAATGCCTGCAAGTAGACTTGTAGATTTTAAAATATTACTCGTTTTTCTTTCATCTTCAAAAGGAGATAATGAAATAAGAATATCTCTATCCAAGTCATAGTATTTAGGTATATATTTAAAATCTCTTGAATTAATATATATCATATTATTATTTCTACACATAAACATCTTTTGTATATATTTATCAGCATCTGTTTCAGTAACTAAACTTAAAGAAATATTATCATTTATTTCTAATACTTCATTTAATATTTTTTTTGTATTATCTATTAGATCATAATTAGAACTAAATGCTAATATTTTTTCTAAATTATTAATATCTATCTTTGATTTTAAATAAATGTATGGAAAGATAAATCCAGATTGTATAAGTCTTTTAGGATATATTTCATCCTTAAACGATACTATCTTTACATTTTCTTCCATACATTTATCTATAAAATATCTGTCATCAAGTTTTGATGCACTTATTAATTTTTCTAAAATATTTTTATCTAAATCATATTTTTTAAAATCTTCTATAGCATGAGAGATATCATCATATCTTTTCATAATCTCAGTGCATATATTAGATTTTAAAGTTTTACTCAAATTAATCCACCCCATAATATCTACCTACTTAAATACTGTATTGTTTTAGCAACGTTAGGATTAGTCCCACCAGCATTTAGATATTTTTTTAAATATTTTATTGCATTTTGTTTATCTCCCTTTCCTCTATAAGAAAGACCTAAACCAAGCATTGAATTTAAATGTCCTGGCTCAGCAGATAAAACTCTTTGATACTGTTTTATAGCTGTATCATATTTTCCAATTAATCTAGCACCTAATGCAGAGTTATATACTGTTCTTACATCTTTTGATTTAAGCCCTAAATTCATAGCTCTTTCATATAATCCACTCTTCATATATATTTTAGATAAAGTATATATATTTTCTGGATTTCCACTAGCTAATACTTCTTTTTCTACATTTACATATTCTTGATATTTTGATGCATCATTTAATACATCTCCTGGGAATGCAAAAGTCCCATCAGAAACACCCTCTTCAGCTGTTTCACCTTCTGTAGCTTCTTCTGTTGTAAAGTTAATTTCACCTGTGTTATTAAATATTCTATCAGCTAAATTTCCTGATTCTGATTTAATTTTTTTCTCAATTACAGATAGTAGATTTTGTAATGAACTTTTATCTTCTTCTGAAATTTCTGTTTGTGCAAGTTCTTTACCTTTTTGTAAAGCTTCTTGATATTGACCTTTTTGTAATAAAAGATCAATTTTTTGTAACTCTTCTAAAAAATCTCCTTTAAGAAATAAAGGGATAATTAGTAAAGCAAAAAATATTTTCTTCATATTTTCACCTCTTAATATTCTAAGCTCTTAGCAGTTCTAGGGAATGCTAATACATCTCTAATATTTGCAATACCAGTAATATACATTAACATTCTTTCAAAACCTAATCCATATCCTGAATGTGGGAATGAACCAAATCTTCTTAAGTCTAAGTACCATGAATAATCTTCAATGTTTAATCCTTTTTCATTCATTACATTTACTAATTTATCATAGTCATCTTCTCTTTGGCTTCCTCCAACTATTTCTCCTATTCCTGGTGCTAATAAGTCCATAGCTCTTACAGTTTTACCATCTTCATTAAGTTTCATATAGAATGCTTTAATATCTTTAGGATAATCAGTAACGAATACTGGTTTTTTAAATACATTTTCTGCTAAATATCTTTCATGTTCAGTTTTTAAGTCCATACCCCATTCAACAGGTATAGAGAATTCTTCTTTTGAATTTTTAAGAATTTCAATAGCTTCAGTATATGTAACACGACCAAATTCATTATTAACAATATTATTTAATTTATCAATTAATCCTTTTTCTATCCATGTATTGAAAAATTCCATTTCAAGTGGTGCATTTTCCATTACATATTTAATAATATATTTAATCATTTGTTCAGCTATATCCATATTTGTTTCTAAGTTTGCAAATGCAATTTCAGGTTCTATCATCCAAAATTCTGCAGCGTGTCTTGTAGTATATGATTCTTCTGCTCTAAATGTAGGACCAAAAGTATATGTATTATGGAATGCAGAAGCAAATGCCTCAACATGTAATTGTCCAGTAACAGTTAAGAATGAAGGTTTACCAAAAAAGTCTTGTTTATAATCAATTTTGTTTTCTTCATCTCTTGGTACATTGTTTAAGTCAAGTGTTGTAACTTGGAACATTTCACCAGCACCTTCAGCATCTGTTCCTGTAAATATTGGAGTTTGTACGTAAACAAAGTTTTTCTCCATAAAGAATTTATGTATTGCATATGCAAGTAATGATCTAACTCTAAATACAGCATTAAAAGTATTAGTTCTAGGTCTTAAATGTGCTATAGTTCTTAAGAAATCCATACCATGTCTCTTATTTTGTAATGGATTTGATATATCAGCTTTGTTATACACAGAAATATTATCTACTTTAATTTCATAACTTTGACCTTTTCCTTCTGATTTAACAACAGTACCTTGAACTGATATTGAAGAGTAAATTGATAATTTTGATATTTCATCAAAATTTGATAAATTTTCATCAAATACTAATTGTATTCCTTGAAAATATGTCCCATCATTAAATTCAATAAATCCAAAGTTTTTTTGTGCTCTAATTTTTTTTACCCATCCATCTAGTTTAACTATTTTATTTAAATGTTGCTCAATATTTAATTGTAATTCTCTTAATTCCATTACAAGCCTCCTGTATTTTGTTTCTATCTTTTATTATACACCATTTATAAAGTATTTTCAATAAATATAATTGAAAAAAGAGGGATTAACCCTCTATATATCATTGTGTTTTATTCAAAATGGCGACCTTGGAAGGACTCGAACCTTCGACCCTCTGATTAACAGTCAGATGCTCTAACCGACTGAGCTACAAAGTCATGATTTAAAAAAAGTTTGGCAACTACCTATCTTCCCTATTACTAAG
>NZ_WOEI01000026.1 GCF_009733925.1 Streptobacillus canis
CATGTCTATGAGGAATATTAATTAATTGATTAGTGATGGAGTTAGTCCATTTAATAGAGTAATTATATCCACAAGAATTACATAATCTAGATTTACAAGTAAGTTTCATTTTATGTTGAAAGTTACACATATGACATCTATATGAAATGAAACCTTTAGAGAGGTCACCACAAGCAAGAAATTTATCAATAGAGTTAGAGATATGTTTCATATGTTGATTAGAAGAATAAGGCTTGATAGAATTTAAAGAATTTGTTAAAATAGTATTGGTGAAGATAAATTTGATTTTAGATATCATATTTATCACCCCTTTCTGTTTATTTGGTTTGGCGATTAAATTATACAGAAAAGAAAGAGGTGATTCAAGGATTTTTTTAAAATCCCGAATCACCTTTTTTTAAGGAGACTATTGAGGAAGAAAAAAACTCTTACTTTTCAACAGCCCTAATTTATTTTCTTAACAAATTCTGATTTTAAACTCATAGCTCCAAATCCATCTATCTTACAATCTATGTTGTGGTCTGAATCTTGAACTAGTCTGATGTTTTTGACTTTAGTCCCTATTTTTAAACTATTTGATGAACCTTTAACTTTTAAATCTTTAATAATAGTAACGCTGTCACCATCTTTTAAGATTGCTCCATTTGTATCTTTAACAATAAATTCTTCTGTTTCAGTTTCTTCTTTAGTAAATTCGTGTGAACATTCAGGACAAATATATATGAAGTTATCTTCGTATACATATTCACCTTGACATTGTGGACATTTTGGTATCATTTTTTCACTTCCCTTCACCTTATTATATCATAAAAAACAAAATATGGTAATTGCATTGATTTTTACTTGTAAAAATTGTATAATTAAATATTAAGAATAACCATATATAAATGGAGGAATAAATTATGAAAAAAGCATTTTTTAGTGGTATTAATGGAATAGGTATGAGTGGACTTGCGTTAATACTAAAAGAACTTGGTTATGAAGTATCTGGTTCTGATATAGCATATAAAGAAATAAGTAAAAAATTAGAAAATAATGGAATAAAAGTATATATAGAACAGAAAAGAGAAAATGTTGAAGGTAAAGAAATAGATTTTTATGTGTATTCAACAGCAATTAAGCAAGATAATCCAGAATACGTGTATATGGTAGAAAAAAATATTAAAATGGTAAGAAGAGGAGAATTACTTGCTGAGATAATGGATAAATTACCTCTTGGAATTGCAGTAGCAGGAACACATGGTAAAACAACAACTTCATCACTTGCAACAGTAGCATTTTTAGATAAAGATCCATATGTTGCAGTAGGAGGTATAGTTCCAGAAATAGCATCTAACTCTCAAGTAGGAAATTCAGATTACTTTATAGCTGAAGCTGATGAAAGTGATAACTCTTTCCTATATATGCATCCATATTATTCAGTAATAACTAATATAGAGGCAGACCATTTAGAGTTTCATGGAAGTTTAGAAAATATCAAAAAGTCATTCGGACAATTCATAAGTCAAACTAAGAAGATGGTTCTTGCATGTTATGACTGTGAAGAAATCAGAACATATAGTGATGATAAATTAGTATTCTATTCAGTACATGAAGAAAATAAGGATAAAGTAAGCATATATGCAAAAAATATTCATAGTGTGGGTGGGAAAACATATTTTGATGTAATTAAAAATGGAAAAGAACTTGGAACATTTAAATTATCAATTCCAGGTATGCATAATGTTTCAAATGCATTAGCAGTAATATATATAGCTGATGAAGAAAAACTTGATTTAGAAAAAGTTAAAGAAAGAATAGAAAACTTTAGAGGGGCAAATAGAAGATATCAAGTAATATATGATGAAGACTTTAGAGTAATAGATGATTATGCACATCATCCAACAGAAATTAAAGCAACTATTAATGCAGCTAAAATGAATGAGAAAAAAGAAATAATAGTAATATTTGAACCACATAGATATTCAAGAACTAAATTCTTCTTAAATGAATTTGCAGAAAGTTTAGCTCTAGCAGATAGAGTATTCGTACTTCCAATATATTCAGCTAGTGAAGTAAATATATATGATGTAAGTTCAGAAGACTTAGTTAAGTTAATAGGAGATCATTCTAAGGTATACGAAAAAGAAGAGTTAATAGATCTATTATTAAAAGAAGATAAAAAAGGAAAGGTATACATATTTATGGGTGCAGGTAGTGTTTCAGCATTTGGTCATAAATTTGTAGAGATGGTAAAATAATGAGAATATTAAATGATGTAAGTATAAAAGAATACTCTAATATGAAAGTTGGAGGAACGGCTAAAGAATTAATATTTATAGAAAATAAAGAAGAATTAAAAGAAGTATATGAAACTAGAGATAGAATATATTTAATAGGAAATGGAACTAATACATTAATAGCTGATGGATATTTAGATATTTCATTTGTAACTTTAAAAGATATGAAAGATATAGTTTTAGAAGAAAAAAATGATGAGTATGCTTTAGTAAGAGTATATTCTGGAGTAGATTTCAATGACTTCATTAAATTTATGGAAGAAAACAACTTATCTGGAATAGAAAATATGTCAGGGATACCAGGAAGCTTTGGTGGAATAACAAATATGAATGCTGGAGCTTATGGAACAGAAATTTTTGATGTAGTTGAAGAGGTAGAAGTATTTGATCCTAAAGTAGGTATTAAAGTTCTTAAAAAAGGGAATATGGACTTTAGATATAGAGGAACAGAAATAAAAGATAATAAATGGGTAGTAGTTTCTACTTTATTAAAATTAACTTATGGTTTTGATAAAGAGGCAAGCCAAGATAAATATAATCAAAGAAAAACAAAACATCCATTAAATTATCCTAACCTTGGGTCAACATTTAAAAATCCACAAGGAACATTTGCGGCACAATTAATTTCTGACTGTGGATTAAAAGAATTTAGAGTAGGGGATGCTCAAGTATCACCAGTACATCCTAATTTCATAACTAACTTAGGTAATGCTAAATTTACTGATATACAAGAAATACTTAAACATGTTAAGAAAGTAGTAAATGACGAAACTGGAATTATGTTAGAAACAGAAATAATTATAGTGGAGTAATGATGGGAGTTAAAATATATACAGCACCTATGGCAGGTGTAACAGACTATACTTTTAGAACATTAATAGAAGAATTTAAGCCAGATCTTACTTTTACTGAAATGGTTAGTGTAAATCAATTAACATATACTGAAGTACCTAAATTATTAAAATTAAGAGAAAATAATGCGGTTCAAATATTTGGTAAAGATATAGAATTGATGCAAAAGGCAGCTAAATATGTAGAAGGTATGGGAGTTAAGGAAATTAATTTAAACTGTGGATGTCCTATGAAGAAAATAGTTAATTCAGGACATGGTTCAGCTTTAATTAAAGATCCTAAAAAAATAGAAGAAATACTTCTAGCATTAAGAGAAGTGCTTAATCCTGAAACTAATTTATCTTTAAAGATTAGAGTTGGTTACGATAAACCTGAAAACTATTTAGAAATAGCAAAAATTGCAGAAAAACTAAATTGTTCACATATTACTATTCATGGTAGAACAAGAGAACAAAAATATACAGGATCTGCAGATTGGAACTATATCAAAGAAGTTAAGGATAATGTAAATATTAAGGTTATAGGTAATGGAGATATATTTGATGCAAAAGATGCAGTAGAAAAAATTAAGTATTCAAATGTAGATGGGATAATGCTTGCAAGAGGAATACTTGGAAATCCATGGTTAATTACTCAAATTAAAGAGATGCTTGAATATGGTGAAGTTAAAACTGTAGTTACAGACATGGATAGAATAAATATGGCTATTAAACATGTAAATCAATACAGCATAGATAATGAGGAGATATATTTTCCAGATATTAGAAAGTATGTAATGTGGTATCTTGAGAAAATTCAAGGCATAGAGGAAATGAAAGGGTTAATTAATCAAAGTTTTAACTATAACGAAACTATTGAATTATTAGAGAAGATAAAAAAGGAGATATAGCTTGGTAGTTGATATATGTATTATAGGTGGAGGGCCTGCAGGTTCAAATCTTGCAAGGTTGTTATCTCCAAACTTTAAGGTAATGATAATAGAAAAAAGAAATATGTTTGAAGATAATAATGTTAAGAACAAGGTGTGTGGTGGATTACTTGCACCAGATGCACAACATATGCTTGCAAAATTTAACTTATCCTTACCTAAAGATGTATTAGTTAAAGATCAAGTTTTTGCTGTAAAAAGTATAGATTTAGATAATGATATAGAAAGAAGATATCAAAAACACTACTTTAATATGGATAGAGAAAAATTTGATAGATGGCTATTCTCATTAATACCAAAAACTGTTGAAAAAAGAGTAGATAGTCTTTGTAAGAGCATAGAAAAAGTAGAAGATGGATATATAGTTAGGTTTAAAAATGAAGAAGTTAAGGCTAAATATATAGTTGGAGCAGATGGAGCAAATTCTTTTGTTAGAAGAAAGTTAATAACTCCAAATGAAAACCCTAAACTGTATACATCAATACAAGAGTGGTATGAAAATACATCAAATATTAAAGAACTATTTGCGATATTTGATGAAGAATTGACAGATTTTTATTCTTGGATTATACCTAAAAATAAATATATAATTTTAGGTGGAGCTTTCTTAAAAGAAAATGTTAATCAAAAATTTTTAAAACTTAAAGAAAAACTAGAAAAAAGAGGAATAATTTTTGGAGAAAAGGTTAAAAGTGAAGGAACATACATAGAAAGACCTTTGAATTTATCGCAGATTAACTTTGGAAAAGAAAATATATTTTTAATCGGTGAAGCGTCTGGAAGTATTAGTCCAAGTTCAGCAGAAGGCATAAGTTATGGGTTAAAAACATCAGAATATTTAGCGAAAGTTTTAAATTCTGGTGGTAATATAAAAGAATATGAAAAAAATGTTTAAAAATTAAATTAAATATATTAAGTAAGAATATTAAATCTATAGGGATGTATAATAAATATATTAGAAATATAGTAATGAAAAGTAGAATATTTAGTATAAAATAAAAAGAAAGATTACAAAATAAATAAACAATTAAAAATAGAGGATTTTAAAATAGAATTTGGAAAAATGAAATATAAAATTATACAAGATTTCTAAAATTAAGATTTTTAGGATATGAAGCTAAGTCTAGGAATAAGAAAACTTTTAAATACAATTAGAAAATTAAACTTATAATATATTTTAAAGGAATAAATCTGTTTTTAATATATTACTAAATTAAACAAATTATTTTACTGTGATATAAAAAGAGAGTTGTCTATATTTAAATGATGTTGATGTAAAGTGCAAATAAAAATATGTTAATACAAAATCTCTTTAATCTTAGTGACGTGAAGTAGTTTTTAAACGCTAATTTTAAGTGTAAAATTTTAGGGATATTTAAAGCAATATTCTAATGAAAGTATATCTTTTTAATTGCATTTTTTAAAACTTTAATTGTAAAGAAAAAAAACTTGACAAGTTTGCATATTTAGTATAAAATATGGAATGTATCGCAACGATTTAGAAACAAAGGAAAGGAAAATAATATAATGAAAAGAACATATCAACCAAATAAAAGAAAAAGAAAAATGGATCACGGATTCAGATTAAGAATGAAAACTAAGAGTGGAAGAAACGTTCTTAAGAGAAGAAGAGCAAAAGGAAGAGCAAAATTATCAGCATAACCGGTGACATTTGATTACACCGGTTTTTTTTAAAAACATGGAGTAAAAGTATGGAAAAGTTGAGAAAAAACAAAGAATTTAATAGGGTGTATAATAAAGGTAGAAAGTTATCCGGGAAATATGTCCTAATTTTTGAATGTAATGGGAAAAATCAAAAATTAGGTTTTGTTGCTAGTAAGAAAACCGGTAATTCTGTATATAGATCTAGAGCCAAAAGACTTCTAAGAGAAGCTGCAAGGTTAAACCTTCACTTATTTAGAGAAGATAAAGAATATGTACTTGTAGCAAAGAGTATCTTTAAAGATAAAATGAAAGATATTAAATACCAAGATGTAGAAATGGATTTACAAAATATATTTAGAAGGAAGAAAAATGAAAAGAATTTTAATAAGTCTAATTAACTTTTACCAAAGACACATTTCAAGACACACACCAAGAGTATGTAGATTTTATCCAACTTGTTCAGAGTATTCTAAACAAGCGATTATGAAATATGGGGCCATAAAAGGCTCATATTTAGCTATAAAAAGAATACTAAAATGCCATCCTTTTCATCCCGGTGGAAATGATCCGTTAGTATAGAAAGGAAAATTATGATTTTAGGAAGTTTTTTAGCGCCAGATTGGTTAGTTACTGCTGCCGTTAAGTTATTAACATTAATCTATGGATTTGTTGGTAATTATGGGATAGCAATTATTATTACAACATTTTTAGTTAGGCTTTTATTAATGCCTTTAACATTAAAACAAGAAAAATCAATGAAAAGAATGAGAGAGATACAGCCTAAGCTTGATGCTCTTAAAGAAAAGTATAAAGATGATAAACAAATGTTAAATCAAAAAACTATGGAACTATATCAACAAGAAAAAGTAAACCCAGCAGGTGGATGTTTACCTTTATTAATACAGTTACCAGTTTTCGTTGCTTTATACCAAGCATTCATAACTAATGCATTACCACAAGATGCCACATTCTTATGGTTTAACTTAAGTAAACCAGATGCATTATTCAATATAGCTGGATTCTCAGTTAACTTATTACCATTATTAACTACAGTACTTACATTTGCACAACAAAAATTAATGCAAGCTAAGACTCAAACAACTAATACTGATGATCCAATGGCAAGCAGCATGCAAACTATGATGTATGTTATGCCTATAATGATGTTATTCATCTTCTATAAGATGCCATCAGGATTAAACCTTTATTATTTTGTTAATACTTTATTATCTGTATTACAACAGTTCTATGTTATGAATAGGAGAGATATGTAATGGAGGGGAAAGTATTACGTTCAAAAAGTGAAGCAGAATTAAGAGAAAGAATTAAAGATTTAATTACTTTAGCTGAAGATGAAACTATTGAAATTAAAGAATTAAAAAAACCTTTTAAATTCTTATTCTTTAGTAGAGATGGAGAATACTTAATTAACATAGTTAAGAAGGATAGAGAAAAACCTGTTCATAAAGCACCTAAAAAAGAACATGTTAAAAAACAACCAGTAAAAAAAGAAAAACCAGTAGAAAAACCAGTAGAAAAGAAAGTACAAGCTAAGCCAGTTGTAGAAAAAGATAAAAAAATTGAAAGATTAAATGTAATCATCAAAGAATTCTTAGCAACAGCTAACTTAGATATTAGTATTAAAGATATTACAGTTAATGACAATGTATATAAAGTGGAATTAACTGGAGAAGAAATTAGATATATCATAGGTGAAAAAGGGATATCTTTATCATCACTTGAATATTTATTAATGTCACTAGAAGAATTTAAAAATATTAAAGTGTTTATAGATTCAAATAATTATAAAGAAAAAAGAGAAAGCATTTTAAGAGATTTAGCACAAAAAACAGCTAAGACTGTTATGAAGACACAGAGAAAAGTTAAATTAAATCCTATGCCTTCAAGAGAAAGAAAAATAATACATGAAGAAATTAGTAAAATACCAGGATTAGAAACTATAAGTGTTGGGGTAGAGCCAAAAAGATGCTTAGTAATAAAATTAAAAAATAAAAAATAATAAAAGCCCTGTCCACAGGGCTTTTAATATATATAGGGAGGAAAAATGTTTTTTGATACAATAGCAGCTATATCAACTGCAAGAGGTGAATCAGGAATAGGGATAGTTAGAATTTCAGGGGATGAAGCATTTAAAATACTAGATGAAATCTTTAAGCCATATAGTAAAAATAAAGACTTAGGAAACTATAAACTAAATTATGGATATATATATGATGGTGATAAGGCTATAGATGAAGTATTAGTAAGTAGAATGAAAGGTCCTCGTTCATATACTACTGAAGATATAGTTGAAATAAACTGTCACGGTGGATACTATACTACTAAAAAAATATTAGAAGTAGTGCTAAAAAAAGGTGCTAGAATGGCAGAAATAGGGGAATTTACAAAGAGAGCCTTCATGAATGGTAGAATAGATTTATCACAAGCTGAAGCAGTAATAGATATTATACATGGTAAAACAGAGAAATCTGTTTCCCTTTCACTAAATCAATTAAAAGGTAGTTTAAGAGATCAAATAAAAGAATTTAAAGAAGCTTTTCTTGATATAACTGCGCATGTTAATGTAGTTATGGATTATCCTGAGGAAGGAATAGATGATCCACTTCCTATAGAATTAAGACAAAAATTAGAAGAAGTATATAGAAAAGCAGATATATTAATATCTTCATATGATAAAGGAAAGAAAATAAAAGAAGGAATTAAAACTGTAATAGTAGGTAAACCAAATGTTGGTAAATCTACACTTTTAAATACTTTATTACAAGAAGAAAGAGCTATAGTTACTTCAGTTCCAGGTACTACTAGAGACGTTATAGAAGAAATAATTAATATTAAAGGTATACCTTTAGTATTAGTAGATACAGCAGGTATTAGAGAAACTGATGATATAGTTGAAAATATAGGAGTTAAGAAAAGTTTAGAGTTTATTGAAGTTGCAGATCTTGTATTATTAGTACTTGATAGTTCAAAACCTCTTGAAGAAGAAGATGTTAAAGTTATAGAAAAAGTATTAGAACTTGAAAAACAATATATAGTTTTATTAAATAAAATAGATTTAGAAAGAAAACTAGATATTTCTAAATATAACTTAACAAATATAGTTGAAATTTCAGCTCAAAATAATATAAATATGGATAAGATGGAAAATGAAATTTATGAATTCATTACAGATAATGAAATAGATGATAGTTCTGAGAGATTAATATTAACAAATATTAGACATAAAACAGCACTAGAAAAAACTAAAGATTCTATCAAAAACATATTTGAAACTATAGATATGGGTATGCCACTTGATTTAATTTCAGTAGATTTAAAAGAAGGATTAGATTCTTTATCAGAAATTACTGGAGAAATTACATCAGAAGATATACTAGATCACATTTTTGCAAAATTTTGTGTTGGTAAATAATTTAGGTAGACAAAAACGGTTATAATGTTGTATAATTATATTGAATAACTATATACAACTATTTGAAAGAGGAAAAATGAAGGGATATATTATTAAATTACTATTATTAATATCTTTTGTATATGTTATTTTCTTATTTATTGAAAGTGATTTCTTTCTAGTTAAGAATGTAAATGTTGAAGGAAATATTTCTTTAATTAAAGAAGATATTTCTTCTAAATTTGACAATTTAAAAGGACAATCTTTATTTAGTCTTGATTTATCAGAAATGAGAAATAGATTAGAAGAAGATGTTAGAATTGAAAGAGTAGATATATCAAGAAAATTTCCAGATACTATCAATATTAATATAGAAGAAAGAATTCCTATAGGGATAATTAGTAAAAACTATAAATACTACTATATAGACAGAAATTTAAATATTTTTGCTTACTATAAAGAAGTTAAAGAAGATAATCTCCCTATTATAGAGATAAAGGAAGAAGAAGTAGAAGATTTAAAAGAACTATTATCAAATATTTTAGATACTAAGTTATATCACTTAATTTCTGAAATATATAGTACTAAAGAGATGTATGTTTTAACATTACTTGATGGAACTAATGTATTTACATACAAAGATATAGAATCAAAAAAATATGAATTAGCATATAAGGTATATTCTGAAGAGATTAAAGAAAATTACTTAGAATATATAGATTTAAGATTTAAAGATATAGCAGTAAAATAATTAAAATGGAGGAATGACAATGGAAGGTAATTTCAATAACAACTACGGTTATCAACAACAACCACAACAAGTATATATGAATCATATGCAACACCAAGCAGTTAATGCTAATGTTCAAGGTGCTAAAATTAGTATCATAGGAGTAGGTGGCGGTGGAGGTAATGCCGTTGATTACATGAAAGAATACAACATTGAAGGTGTGCAATATATAGCGATAAATACAGATTATCAAGATTTAGAAAAAAAAGCAGCAGATATTAAATTATCTATAGGAACTTTAGGAGCGGGTGGAGATCCATCTGTTGCAAGAGCAGCTGCTGAAGAAATGAGAAGTGAAATTAAAAAAGTAATTCAAGGTCAAGATATGATATTTATCACTGCAGGAATGGGTGGAGGAACTGGAACAGGAGCATCTCCAATAGTTGCTGAAATTGCTAAAGAACTAAATATATTAACTATAGCTGTTGTAACAACTCCATTTAAATTTGAAGGACCAAGAAGAAGAACTAATGCTGAAAATGGAATTAGCGAACTTAAGAAAAATGTAGATACTTTAATAGTAATACCTAATGATAAGTTATTATCATATAAAACATCAACTAATAAAGTTAGATCTATGTTCTTAGCTCCAAATGAAGTATTATTTAGATCAGTTAAAGGTATAGCTGAAATAATCACTAAAGAAGGATTAATTAATATAGATTTCGCTGATGTTAAACAAGTTATGAAAGATGCTGGAGAAGCAGTAGTAGGATTAGGAATTGCTGAACAAGGTAAAGATGTATTGTCTGCAGTTAGAGAAGCTATTGAAAGTCCATTACTTGATAGAAATATTAAAGGTGCTAAGAAACTATTATTAAATATTACTATGTCACCAGATGGATCGTTTGAAGACTTCCAAAACATAGTAGAAGAAGTAATAGCTTATTCAGAAAATCCAGATTTAGATGTAATGCTTGGAGTAATGACAGAAGAAAATTCAATAGATACAAGAGTAACTATAGTTGCTACAGGATTTGATAATGAAATTAAACCAGTATCAGAAACTGTAGTAAATCACAGTGCTCATACTACTGAAGAAGTAAGACATGAAAATAATAATGGAGAAAATCACGTAAGTGAACAACCATTTATTTATCCTAGATTTGATGATTAATTTTGAGTAAAAAAAAATCCCTGTTATAGGGAGTTTTTGAAAATATATAATGAATTAGTTGGATTTCTATTTGAGTATATTTTAACACAGGATATAAAGATTTAACTAAGAGAAAAATTAGAATAGGATTAGAAAATATGAAAATGCTTGAAAATTTATGCGATAAATTGGATAGCATTTTTTATATTTCAATTGACTACTACTAGTAATAATGCTAGAATTTGTGTAATTGGTATAAAAAAGGAGATATAAATGAAGAAAAAAATACTATTCCTATTTCTTTTAGCTAATATTGCAAATGCTTTAGAAATAGAAACAGAAATTAAAACAGTGTTTAATGCAACTTGGGGTGCAGAAGGACTTTCAACACCTGCAGCTCAGATAGTAGAAATATTAACGGTGGCATTACCAAGAGATAATGAATTTGATGAAACTGAACCAGTAATACCTAGTTTTACTACAAAAAAACCTAATGTAGTATTAACTCCAGTTGGAGATAAACCTGCTCCAATTATTGTTTCTAATCAAGATGAGGTAGATTTTGAATTTTCTAAAAGATATGTAAGTAGACAAGTTCAATTTGATAAAACTTTATTTGATGCTAAGGTTAAAATTAAAGACATAGGAACAGAACTAGGTGCAGTAGTTAAAGCAAGACCGCATAGATTAGATCAAGGATTTAATATTTTTGATGTTAATAGGATGTATGTTTATGCAAATGTAGACACAGACAAAGTAAAATTAAATTCTAATGTATATATTACAGGATATGAAAATAGTACTCCAGGATTAAATAAGTATTCTGAAGAAGGATATAGAGATCCTAAATCAAAGCTTCAATTAGATATTGAAGGTAGAGTAGTACCTATAGAATATATTGTAAGTCCAGATATATTTTTTAAATTTAATGGAAGTTTAGATAGTGTTAAAGACTATAGTTTATCACCTGGAATTAGGGTAAAAGCCATAGATAATAAAGAACATTCTCTAAATGTATCTTTAGCTTATGAAATAGCTAAAAATACAGATAAAGATGCTCTAGCTTATGCTGCTAAAGATATTAAGACTTTTGCCATGGGTAATAGAAATGTAGAATATTTTAAAAATTGGGAACTTGGTAGAGGAATAATAGATATTAACTATAACATAGATGGAAGAATAAAGGATGCTAATGGTAATGAAGCTTACAGAGTTATAGGTCTAAGAGATCCTAAAAAGGGTCACTTAAGTGGAATGAACGGAAGTATAAGAACTGTAGGAGAACCTACAGGAGCACTATTTGGACAAACTTTAGTTGAAAAATTAATGAGTGAAACAGTACAAATAGTTAAAGATAATATACAAGATGATGAATTAATCTTCAATACTATTAGAAATAGAAGAATAGATTTAAACCTTATAGGCCAAGTATTTAAACCTACTTTAAAAACTGATATTGAAGATATTATAAACAATAAAAATGGAAAAAGAGATGCTATCATAAATACGGTAATAGATAAAGTAATGGATGAACTAAATATAGATATTAAGGAACCATTATCAGATTTTCATGGATTACATTTAATTCCAAGAGAATATAGAGAATATTTATCTAATGCACTTCCACCTATACCATATGAGGATAGTGCGGCAAATATTAAAAAAAGACAGACTGAAAAACCATTGCCAGATATAATAATAGTTCCTAAAGAAACAGTAAAAAAAGAACCTACTTTTGTTAAACCTAATGGAACACGATTAAAAGTAGATTTAACAAAGTATGGATCAACAGCTGTAGATAAAGGAATTTTTGTAGTTCCTCATGATGCTCAAAACGCTATATTTAATACAGAATTTAAAAATTCTATAGTTAGATTTGCAGATATTGCTAAAAGAGCTGAACAAAAATTCTCATTCAATGCTTTAATTAACTATATTAAAGATGGGGATGCAATAATAAAAGATTTAATTAAAGGAGGGAAATTAGATGACTTATTCTTTAATCCATCTAATTTAGAAACTTTTGATATGTTTGCTGGATTACAATTTAATAAGAGTGAACATGAATATAGGCAAGCTGGTTATCAAAAAGAAATAATAGGTGCTTTAGGAGATAACATAGAAGCATTAAGTGATGATAAGAAGTTTAAAGTTAAAAATAATGAAAATGGATATACTCATGGGTATAGATTTAATTTAGAGTATGAATACAAGAAAAAACCAATATATGTTACTTTTGATTCTTATGGACATTTTAATAGTGGAAGTAAGGAAATAGTTAAGACTGACAAAACAGTACTTACAAGAAATGTAGATTTCTATGAAAGATACATATATAATAAATATCCTAAGAGAAACTTCTCAGATTGGATATCTAGTGATAGTAAAATAAAAGAAAATGAGTCAATGTTAAGTATAAATAATGATATAGAATTTGGATATAAAGGTAAACAATTTAACTTTAAGGGAGAAGTAGATACTAACTTTAGAACTATTAAGTTTAGTAGTGAAGGAGAAGAAATTCTAAACTATGCTATGTTTAAATATGTTGGTCCTGCAGGACTTGTAAAAAATGGAAGAACTGTTGAGAAACTTGATTTCATATCAAAAGTAAATATAGACTACAATAAGTTTACAATAAATCCAAAATTAAATGTTTCATATACATTTAAACCTAATAAATATTTTGATATAAAACCTTCATTCATATTTGAAGGACTTTATACTAGAAATATATATAACAAGATAGAATATGCAAGATATTTAAAAAATGAAGCAAATACTGATAAAGCTAAATTAAAAGAAATAGAAATAGAAGTATTTGATAGAGATGCTAATAATAATCTTAAGAAATATGGTAATGCAGATCTATCTGCAAGTCCATACTTTAATAAATTAAAACATGGAGCAAGTGTAGATTTATCAAAAATATCTAAATATGCAATTAATGATGTTGAATCTTCATTTATAAAAAAGAAAGTAAGTGGTGGAGTTTCAAATTGGGATAAACCTGTATCTGAATTCATGTTTGGATTGGATCTTAATTTTAATCCTATTAAGAATTTATCTTTAGGATATCACTTTAGTGCACCATTAGTATTTTATGGTAAAAATATACATGCCTTCTATATTAGAAATGGTTTAAGTGCAACTTTAAGATTCTAATAGAAAAATATTTTCAAAATTAAAAATTCCTCTTGATAATTATACCTCTTTGGTGTATAATGATAAAAATGTTAAAGAAATAAAAATTTTAGGAGGAATTAATGTGGCTGAAAAATTTTTAAAAGAAAAGAAAATTAGATCACTGGTTACAGGAGATGATTTTACAGTTCCTGAATTAGTTGATTTATTAAATTTAGCAAGTGATATTTATAGAGAACCGAATAATTTTTCTAATTTATGTAATGGAAAAGTTTTAGGTTCTCTTTTTTTTGAGCCTTCAACAAGAACAAGACTATCTTTTGAGGCTGCTATGGTAAGACTTGGAGGTTCATATATTAATATACCTGAACCTAAAGGTTCTAGTGTTATGAAGGGTGAAAGCCTAGCAGATACTATCAGAACAGTTGCTGCATATACTGATATTATTGCAATGAGACATCCACTTGAAGGTTCTGCTGAAGTTGCAAGACAAAATTCATCAGTTCCATTTATTAATGCTGGAGATGGTGGACATCAACATCCAACTCAAACACTAACTGATTTATTAACTATTAAAGAAACTAAACATACTTTAGAAAACTTAACTATAGGTTTATGTGGAGATTTAAAATTTGGTAGAACAGTACATTCACTAGTTAAAACAATTTCTAAATTCCCTAACAATAAATTCATATTCATTTCTCCAGTAGAACTTGAAATACCTGAATATATAAAAATGGATTTAACTAAGAAAAATATAGAATTTGTTGAAGTAAGAAACTTAGAAGATGTAATGGATAAATTAGATATACTATACATGACAAGAGTTCAAAGAGAAAGATTCTTCAATGAAGCTGACTATATGAGACTTAAAGATACATATATATTAGATAACAAAAAATTAGAACATGCAAAAGAAGATTTAATTATATTACATCCACTTCCAAGAGTTAATGAAATAGCTGTAGAAGTAGATAAAGATCCAAGAGCAAAATATTTTGAACAAGTAAGATTTGGTATGATAGTTAGAATGGCATTAATATTAAGATTATTGGAGGTAAGATAATGTTAAATATAAATAGTATAAGTAAAGGTATAGTTATAGACCATATTAAAACAGGATTAGGTTATGAAATATTTAAATTATTAGAACTTGATAAAGCTAAATATAGAGTTGCTTTAATAATGAATGCAGAATCTAAGAAAAATGGAAAAAAAGATATGATAAAAATTGAAAATAACATAGATATAGACTTTTCAATTTTAGGATTAATAGATCCAAATGTAACAGTAAATATTATAGAAAATGAAGAAATAAAAGAAAAAATAAAAATTAAATTACCAGAAAAAGTTGAAGAATATATTAAATGTAAAAACCCTCGTTGCATAACTATGCACGAAAATATCAAAAATGAATTTGTGTTAGTAGACGAAGAAAAAGGAACATATAAATGTCATTACTGTGATCATTTTCAAAACGTTGGAGGTAAATAATAATGCTATTATTAAAAAATGCTAGAGTAGTAGATGAAAATACTGATGAAATATTAGATATATTAATAGAAGATGGAAAAATACAAAAAGTAGGAAAAAATATAGAGGCTGATGAAGCTAAGGTAATAAATCTTGAAAAATATACTGTAATGCCAGCTTTCGTTGAAATGCATGCTCACTTTAGAGATCCAGGATTTACATATAAAGAAGATATTTATACTGGATCACTTGCAGCACTTCGTGGAGGATATACTACAGTAAATATGATGGCGAATACTAACCCTATAGTATCAACACCAGAAATCTATGAAGATATTATGAGAAGAGGAAGAGAGCTTAATTTAATAGATCTATTCCAAGTAGTTTCAGTAACTGAAAATTTTGATGGACAAACTTTAGTAGATTATTCAAAATTTGACAGTCCAACTCTATCTGATGATGGGAAAGGAATTACTACTAGCTATGTCCTATATGAAGCATTAAAAAAAGCAAAAGAACATAACAAACTAATATTAATACATGCAGAAGATGCTAATATTTCTAAAATAGACTATAGATTAGGTGAAGATTTAGAAACTATAAGAGATATAGAAATTGCAAAAGCTTTAAATGCAAGATTACATTTCTGCCATGTAAGTACAATTGGATCTATTGAAGCAATAGAAAGAGCTAAAAAAGAAGGATATGAAATAACTTGTGAGGTTGCACCTCATCATATATCACTTTATGATATGGACTATAAAGTTCATCCACCTATAAGAGCAAAAGCTGATGTTGAAAGATTAATAAAAGCTATTAAAGATGGAGTAGTAGATACTATAGCTACAGACCATGCTCCACATTCACCTGAAGATAAAGCTAAAGGGGCACCAGGTATGGTAGGACTAGAGAGTGCATTCTGTATAAGTTATACAGTATTAGTTAGAGAAAATGGATTAGATATTAAGAGATTGTCTTCATTAATGTCTAGATTTGGAGCTAAATCTTTAGGAGTAAATAAAGGTTTAATTAAAGAAGGATATAATGCTGATTTAGTAGTATTAGATTTAGATAAAAAAGTAAAAATAGAAGCAGAAAAATTATTTTCTAAGAGTAAAAATACACCATTTGATCAAAAAGAATTTTATGGTGAAGTTATAGCAACATTTAAAGATGGAATAATTAAATATGGAGAAGATAATATATGATAATAGATAAACTATATAACGTTGTAAAAGAAAAAGGCTTTGTATGTTTAGGTTTAGATTCTCATTTAGATTATGTTCCTAAATATATTAAAGAAAAATATGATAATGTTGAAGATATACTATTTAACTTTAATAAAGATATAATAGATGCTACAAAAGATATATGTGGAGTATATAAATTACAAATTGCATATTATGAAGCAAATGGTATAGATGGATTAAAAGCATATATAAAAACTATGAAATATTTAAAAGAATTAGACTTAATATCTATAGGAGATATTAAAAGAGGAGATATAGCTGCAACTGCTAAAGAGTATGCAAGAGCACACTTTGAAGGAGAATTTGAAGCAGATTTCATAACTATAAATCCATATATGGGTCTAGATACTTTAGAAGCTTATCTACCTTATTTAGAAAAAGGAATTAAAGGTATATTTGTCCTACTTAGAACATCTAACCCTGGGGCTAAAGATATAGAATGTCTTTTAAGTGATGGAGAAGAAATATTCTTTAAACTAGGAGATAGATTAAAAGAATTAGGAGATAAATATGTAGGTGAATGTGGATATTCATCACTAGGTTTAGTAGTTGGTTCTTCTCATAGTGAAGAAGCTACTAAAATAAGAGAAAGATTTAATAATTCATTCTTCTTGCTTCCAGGTTATGGAGCTCAAGGTGGAAAAGCAGAAGATGTTAGAATGTATTTAAATGATTTCAATGGAGGAGTAGTAAACTCTTCAAGAGGTATAATAACAAACTATAAAAAATATGAAGATGGTGAAGAAAAGTTCAAAGAATACACAAGAGATGCAGTATTAAAAATGCTGGTGGATATAAATGGGATATAAGAAAGTAGAAATACTAGAAAATAAAGAAATATCACCCAGTATATATCTTATGAAAGTAAAAGGTGAATTTGATGCAAAACCAGGACAGTTCTATATGATCAAATGCTTTGAAGATACTAATTTATTGCCAAGACCTATAAGTATATGTGATATAGAAGGAGATACTTTAGTATTACTTTATGTTGTAGTAGGTAAAGGAACTAAAATAATGTCTGAGAAAAAAATAGGAGAAGAAATAGAAGTGTTAGGGCCTTTAGGAAATGGATTCTATACTGAAGGTAAAGAAAATAAGAAATTAGCTATAGTTGGTGGAGGTATAGGTATAGCACCATTACTTTACTTAGCTAAAAACTTAAATGCTGAGATAGATCTATACTTAGGATATAGAGATGAAGTGTATTTTGTAGATGAATTTAAACCATATGTAAATAATATATTTATTACTACTAATACAGGTAGTGTTGGACATGAAGGATTTGTTACTGAAATATTAGAAGATAAATATGATGAAATATTCGTATGTGGTCCAGAACCTATGATGGGAGCAATAAAAAAATTAGGATTTAAATCTCCAATACAATTATCTATGGAATCAAGAATGGCTTGTGGTATAGGAGCTTGTCTTGCATGTAGTTGTAAGACTAGTAATGGTATGAAGAGAATGTGTAAAGAAGGTCCGGTATTTTATACAGATGAGGTGATGCTATGAATTTAGAAGTAGATATTTGTGGTATTAAACTTAAAAACCCTGTAATAGGAGCATCAGGTACTGTAGGATTTGGTGTAGAATTTAAGGACTATATAGATTTAAATAAAATTGGTGGTATTTCAACTAAGGGATTAACTTTAAATCCTAGAGAAGGAAATACTGGAATAAGAATATATGAAACACCAGCTGGAATGATGAATAGTATAGGACTTCAAAATCCAGGTATTAAAAGCTTTATAGAAAATGAATATCATGAAATGAAGAAATATGAGTTTGAAATTATAGCTAATATAGGTGGATCTCAAATAGAGGATTACTTAGAATCTGTAAGATTAATCAATAAAACTGATATTAGAATAATAGAATTAAATATTTCTTGCCCTAATGTTAAAGAAGGTGGAATGGCATTTGGAATTAAATGTGATACTGCATATGAAATAGTAAGACAAGTTAGAGCAGCTACAGATAAAATATTAATGGTTAAATTATCACCTAATGCTGAAAACATTAAGGATATGGCAAAAACTTGTGTTAAGGCTGGAGCAGATTGTCTATCTTTAGTTAATACATTTAATGCATTAGCAGTTGATGTATATAAAAGACGTGCTGTATTTGATAATATTACAGCAGGGCTATCTGGTGCAGCGGTAAAACCTATAGCACTTAGAATGGTAAGAGATGTATGTAGTGTTGTTAATGTTCCAGTTATAGCTATGGGTGGAATCATGAATGCAATAGATGCTATTGAATTTATTATGGTTGGAGCAACAGCAGTACAAGTTGGAGGAGCTAACTTTATAAATCCATGTGTAATGGAAGAAATAGTTGAAGGTATAGAAAGATTTTGTGAAGAACAAGGAATAAAAAATTTAAATGAAATAAGAGGTGTTATTAAATGAGTGAAAATGTAGTTTTAGAATTATTAAGAGAAAGTGAAGCATTACTTGAAGGACATTTTTTATTATCATCAGGAAGACATAGTGATAGATACGTTCAATGTGCTAAAGTAACAATGTATCCTGAAAGAGCAGAAAAAATATGTGAAATTATCAAAGAAAAATTAGATAAAGACAATGTAAAAGTAGATGCTGTAGTAGGTCCAGCTATGGGTGGAATAGTAATAAGTTATGAACTTGGAAGAGCTATTAAAGCAAGATGTATGTTTACTGAAAGAGAAAATGATTTAATGACTTTAAGAAGAGGATTCTTCATTAATCCAGGAGAAAAAGTATTAATAGTTGAAGATGTAGTTACTACAGGGAAATCATCTCTTGAGACTATAAAAGTATTAGAAGAACTAGGAGCAGAAGTTGTAGGTATTGCATCTATAGTTGATAGAACTGGTGAAAATATTAAATTAGATTACCCTCTATATTCAGCTATAAAACTAGAAGTAAAAAGCTATGATAAAGACGAATGTCCATTATGTAAAGAAACAGATTTACTTTTAGTAAAACCAGGAAGTAGAAAAAAATTTAATAAATAAGATAGTTTAAAAATATAATTTTTATTTTATAAAAAAACTTGCAAAAAACTTATTAAAAATTCAATAAAAATATATTGACATAAGGGAAAAAATAATGTATTATTATCTCAATTTATATTATTAGGAGGTACAATAGAATTGAACCAAAAAATTTTTAAAACATTATTATGTTTGGGATTATTAACAT
The DNA here is from genome assembly GCF_009733925.1 of Streptobacillus canis. Lineage (NCBI taxonomy): Bacteria > Fusobacteriati > Fusobacteriota > Fusobacteriia > Fusobacteriales > Leptotrichiaceae > Streptobacillus > Streptobacillus canis. Next base: position 20,081 of record NZ_WOEI01000026.1, read on the forward strand.
CAGTATTTAGTACTGTAAACTATGCACAGGACTCTACAGTTGAAAGATATATTCAAGGTGTAGACAATGATGAGAATACAGGTGCAGACAGCTATGGAAATGCTGGAGATAATCGTGAGTCAAGATTTTATAAAAATCCAGATTACTTTAATTTAAAAAATGATGACACATTAGTTATCATTGAGAAGTTTAGAACAATGCAACAGACTACAGAATGGTCTTGTGGTAATGTTACTGCTTTAATGGTTTTAGAAAACATGGGAATTAAAAACAAATTTACAGAAATGGCTATAGCAGAAATTATGAAATCTTCAACAGATTTAGATACGCCAAATGCTAAACCAGGAACAGCAGATAATTTCGGTGAATTCGGGACAGACGTAGAACAAATGTTTGAATTTTTTAGTGCAGTTAAAGGTGTAAAGGTTTATGAAACAAACTACAAAGCTAATCCTAAACCAGAAGATCTTTATTCAAATAAAGATTTAGTACCAGAAGCTGATTTTGGGAACATTAAGAGAGTATTTAACAACGTGAGTCTATATGCAAGTGAAAATGACCCTAACACAGATAAATGGGTAACAGATGCAAAAGATTCATATTTTGTAAAATGGTTAACAGGACATTTAAAAGAAGGTAGACCTATAATGGTTGAATGGGCAGACTGGAATGGACACTGGCAAGCTATCATAGGATATGATAATAATGGAACTCCAACTATAGGAGATGACACATTAATATTTGCAGATCCTTATGATACAAGTGACCACTCACAAGATGGGTACTATGTATATCCACTTGAAAGATGGTTCTATATGTGGCATGACAGAAGTATTGCTAAAAAACCATTACAATTACAACCTTACATTGTTGTAGGAGAAGATAAATAATAAATAACTTATAGAAGACTTTCAAGAGACTGAAAGTTTTCTTTTTTATGTATCAAAAAAGATATAAAAATAATATAATATTCAAAATGAAAGGAGAGATATGAAAAAAATAATAAATAAAATAGAAGGATTAATTAATTATCCAATTACAGCATTTTGGGCCTTAATATTAATAATATATATAAATAGTATAGATAAATACTTTATTGAAGATAATACTTTAGGTGCTTTTATAGTAGTAGGATTAATATCAACTGGACTTGGATATACGATTTTTGAAAATAAGAAGTTTATACATTTAAAAGTATTAGGAGTTTCAGCGTTTTATTCAGGACTTTCTTATCTACTTGTAGGTGTAGGAGATCTAAATGTTAGAAACCAGAAAATGATAGCAGGAATATTAGGGATAATAATATTCATATTCTTTGCCAAACTATTAAGAGATGGACTTAATTTTAATAATATATTTATTAACTATATAATTCATCTTGGAATAGGGGCATTTGCAACAATTCTTTTTGCAGCATTAATTGCAATTACCTATGAGTTATTCCGTATTAATATTAATTTTAAAATAGTTACATCTATTTGGGTAGTAATATTTACAGTAATATTTACTCTGTTTTATACTACTAGAAAGAAAATAGAATCTAAGGCAATAAATAACATATTTTCACTATTTATTTTAGCTTTCATAACTATACTATATATGGGACTTTTCTCAAATAAACAAAGTATAATGATGCACTTAATATTATGGCTTGGATATATGATGGCAGGATTAAATACTGTTATTAAGAAAAAATATGTTCCTGTTCTTACATTACCTTTAGTGGGATATATGATATATATAGCTATAAGACAAATAGCAATATATGATGTAACAGAAAATAGATACTTTATCCTAGCATTTGGGATTTTCTTACTAATAGTACTATTATTACAATTATTTAAAGATATAGAGACAGTGAATTATGCAAAAGCCTTTGTTGCATTCATTGCTATAGTATTCTTTATCCCTTATTACAATGCATTCTCATTAACAGAAAGAAGAATGGTAAATAACTTTAAAACATTACAAAGTATGGAAAATATTACAGATCAGGATGAAGAAACTTTATCTTCATATTATTACTATTTAATAGATAGAGATATTAAGTTAGAAGAGTTTAAAAAATATGAAGAAAAAGTAGGTATAGATTCAGAAGTAGTTGAAGTGGAAACTTATGAAAACGTTTATGTTAAACAAGAAAATGGTGCTACCAAAATAGCTAATTTAATATATTTACAAGAAGATATATATGAAATAAAAAAATATGAATATACAATAAAAGGTAAAAATGTAGATATATTAGAAAAACTTGTAAAAAAAGAATATGAAACAGAGGATTATACGATACATCCTATAAAATATTCTATAGATAAAGGAAATAAGAGTGGTAATTACTCAGGTTACTTTGAAATATTGATAGAAATAAAATAATAATCCGGATTTTTAAATCCGGATTATTTCTTTTTATTGCTTTTACTTCTTAATTCATGAACTATATGTAATTTAGGTTGTGCATTTGCTGGAATATTGTATTCAGAATCCATAACCTTCATTATTTCTTTAATAAGTACTTCAGCACCTTGCTCATTAACATGTACTCTATCTTTTCTAAAGTATTCTGGATGCCCTTTAGATAATGAATGCCAGTCTATAATCTTAATGTCACTGTATTTAGCTTTTGCTTCTTCTAATGTCTTATTAACTCCTGATGTCCATTTTCTTGGAACATTTACGTTAATAAAGAATAAGTTAGCCTTATTAAAGTTGTTTTTAATAGCTTCAAGTTCTGTTAAAGCTATAGGTCCATTAGTACCTAACATTATTACTACGTTAGCATCTGGACTATTGTATTTACTGTATTTTTTAGATAGGCCTATAGCATCATAGAAAAATCTACCTGTTTGAGCATCTACTTCAAGTATTGGAAGCACTTTTGCCCAAGCATAAGCTATATTAATTCCTAATGAATCTCCTAACATTAATACTTTGTTTATTTTCTTCTTTTCTATCTTTACTTCTTCAACTTTTGGCTTTTCTGTCTCTATATTAATCTTATCAACATTTAATTCAAGTGATTTAAGTCCTACTTCATTTTCATCTATTAGCCTATAACTCCATAGTTCTAAATTCATACCTGCAAGTGATACAGTTGAAAATACAAATAATAGTAATGATATCATAGCTATTGCTGAATTCTCAAAGTATTTTTTAAATCCTTCTTTTCTAATTGGCTCTTCAATAAAATGATATGAAAACATTGATATTAAGAATGTAAGCGCTATTCTTATCATTACATTATTGAAATTTGGATTTAAATATTCTTCATATGGAGTTGTTAATACAAATATTGTATAGTGCCATATGTATATACTGTATGATAATTTACCTATGTAATTAAAGATTCCTAATATTTTAGACTTAGCTAAGAATAAAATGATGAATCCAAAAATTATTGAATATCCTAATACACCCAGATATTTATATAGGAAGATAGATTGTTCATCTACAAATGTCATAGTATAAATTGATAATCCAAGAAGTATAAATCCAATAATTTTTGAAATTAGAGGTAAATTCTTTTTAGATATATTCCCTAGTGATATAAATGTTGCAAATATTCCTCCTATGCATAATGCATAAACTCTTGTAATTAATAGATAATATATTATTGATAAGTTTTTAGGATCTTTAATATATAGATAATTTAAGTATCCTAATGAAACTATAGTTAAAGCTATTAATATCTCTCTTATATACTTTCTTCCAAAATTAGTTAAAAATATTAACGGGAAGAAGATATAGAATTTCATTTCTATAGCAAGTGACCATAAATGCTTTACTGGTGAAGCTATAGAGAAATTATCAAAGTAACTTGATTTACTTAAAACTGAATGTAAATTTGAATTATATATAAATCCATGTAAAATGTTACTTCTTTCTTTAATTAACCAGTCTCTATTTGTTAATCCTAATACTATAGTTAGGATAACAAGCATTGTAAAAGATACTGGGAATAATCTTTTGAAACGTTTATAATAAAAATCTTTTATACTAAAGTTTGTTTTCTCTATTAATATTGATGTAATTAAATATCCCGATAGGACAAAAAATAGATCAACTCCTAAAAATCCTCCTGGAAGGACATTAGGAAAAAAATGGTAGATTATTACTAAAATTACAGCAACAGCACGTAATCCATTTAATCCTTTTAATTCTTTCATTGTTCTCTCCTTTTTGTTACTAGAATAATATACCATAAATGGCTTAGTAATAGCAAGGGAATATGTAAAAAAGAATGCTAATCCTAAATTAAAATAGTAAGTGTCCAAAATATAAGTTAAAAAAAAGTTGATATACAGTACAATCATAAACGACTAAATTCATTGAAAGGAACTGTATACCCATGACTAATAATAACATAAATTTAGAA
>NZ_WOEI01000027.1 GCF_009733925.1 Streptobacillus canis
TACATTAGCTAATGCGATATTAGATAGGTTATTACACCATTGTAATGTTATTAATATTAATGGTAAATCTTATAGAGTTAGAGATTATTATCAAGAATAAGAACGACATTCTTATTTTGACAAAATATGACATTTTTATATTGACATTGACATTATGGAATTGATATTTGAAAATATTACTAATATCAGCAGCTAATCTAGAAAGAATAGTTTTATCATAAGCAATAAATTTTCTAAATTATTGAGGAATAGTAAAAAGAAGATGTCTATGAAGTATATTAATTAATTGATTAGTGATGGAGTTAGCCCATTTAATAGAGTAATAATAACCACAAGAATTACATAATCTAGATTTACAAGTAAGTTTCATTTTATGTTGAAAGTTACAGATATAACATCTAGATGAATTTGATTTTAGATGTCATGTTTATCACTCCTTTCTGTTAGTTTTGTTTGGTGATTAAATTATATAGAAAAGAAAGAGGTGATTCAAGGGATTTTTTAAAATCCCGAATCACCTTTTTTTATTATTTTGCGTTATGGAATATAACGTTTGATGTTGTATATGATTTAAATCCTGGGTGGTTTTTTATGAATTTAATGAAACTTTCAGCATCAGGTAAGAATGTATCTGTACCTTCAGCAACTGGATCATTAAATAATCTACCAAATGTAGCATATCCATCTTTACCACTAGCTATATAAGCATTAGTTCCAACAGTATACATTTTTTCTGGCATTACCATTTCCCAGTTTCCTGTTTTTTTGTTAAAGATTTCAGCTTTAATTACTCTCTTACCATTTGCATCAGGAGTTTCATTAGCTTCGTATCTAATTCCAGCTCCATAAGGAAATGCTCCTGTTGATTTAGTAATTGCAAAGTTTAATGCATCTTCTAATACTTGTAAAGTATCTTTTCCTGAAATTTTATATGTATATAATGTATTACCAAATGGTAAATAAGTATATGCATCATTGAATGATATTTCTCCAGAAGTAATATCTGCTCTTACTCCCCCTGAATTTTGAATTACATAATCTACATAATTTAATTCGTTTAACATTGTTTCAGCAACAAATCTAGTTGCAATTGAACCTTCAGGATTTGAACCAGGTCTACCAGGGATTCTATTTGCAGATCCTCCAGGCATGTTAGGTCCAGAAATAGAACCTATGATTTGTTTCGCTAATACATCTTTTTCAGCTTTATATTTAGCTAATATTTTAGAAGTATTCTTATCTTCTTTAGCAAATGAGATAGAAGGTATTGCTTTTAAATGAGATAAGATGTGTTCTCTTTCTTTACCTTCAAGTTCAGCCCATTTTCCTTCTTTATTTTTAGCTTGTAATTTATCTGTGTGTAATAAAACGTGAGGAATTTTTCTTGTAATAGATGCTATACCATCTTTAGTGAAATGTACTCCTAAGTCTCCAACTACACCTGAATAAGCCCATGCTTCAACTACGAATACAGGTTCTCCATTAGGATTTTTAAATTCAGTAGGATATTCATGTACGACTGGTAATTTTAATTTTCTTAAATCATCATTACCATATAGATAGTGAGAATCTCCTGTAATAATAATATCTATATCGTTAACTTTTTGAGCTATTTCGAAGTTTTTCTCAGTTCCAGCATGAGATAATAAGATGATTTTATTAACACCTTGAGATTTTAAAACGTTTGCCATAACTTGAGCTGTAGTTACTTCATCATAAAATTTAACGTCTTTACCAGGGCTAGATGAATTTACAGTTTTACTAACTGTGTCTAGACCAATTATTCCAATTTTTTCACCATTTATAACTTTAATAGCATATGGTGCCCATTTGTTAGATAAAATAGAACTTTTATCAGCTATAACGTTTGCTGATAATACAGGAATTTTTAATGGCTCTAATAATTTTAATAATCCTTCATTTCCTGCATCAAATTCATGGTTACCTAAAGTAAAGTAATCAAATTTAGCTTCATTCATTACAGCAGCATCAGCTGATCCACCAAATAAAGTGAAATATAATGTTCCTGTAATTGCATCTCCAGCATGTAAAACTAGTGGATTTTTACGAGTTTTTCTTAATTCTTTAATTTTTTGGTTAACTGCTGAAAATCCTCCAATATTTACTTTAAATTGAGTTCCATCAACTGTAATTCTTTGTTCAGTTGGTTCTAGATAAGAGTGGTGGTCATTAATGTGGATTATACTTAAATCAAGTGCTTTGTGTCCTGCAACACCAAGTGTTGATATAGCTAATAATCCTGCTAATATTTTTTTGTTCATCTATATCCTCCTAAATTATTTTTTTTATATATTCTTTAATATATACCATTAATAAATGACTTGAATATTTTTTCTCTTGTTTCTTGATCTGTAGTATCTAAAAGATATCTTTGTTTATCAAGATAAGAAAAATCATCTATTTCTACACCTTTAAATTCTTTATTTAAAATAGCGGTAGATAATGCAAGTTTTTCTTTTACTTTAGTACTTGCAGAAATTATTAACACTCTAACTTCTGTTAACGAAAATTCTTTTTTTTCAGGGTTATCTTTTTTTATTTCATTTTTTATCATTTCTAAAATATCTTTATCAGTATTTTCTAAAACAAATACTTGATCTTTACTTGCTCTTGTATAGATTCTATCTAAAAATTGTTCAGCATTACCATTAGTGTTGTTAATATACAATTTTGCATCAGAATTTGCATTAAATGCGACCATTATCTTTTGTATTTGTTCGTTGATAAGTTTTTTATCATCTGTTTTAACAGGTTCAAAATAGATATATTTAATTATTTTTGGTACTAAATTTTTTTCGCTTTTAAAAATACGAGTAAATATTTTATCTACATCATTTACCTTATTTTTAAAATCATCAGTTTTACTTTGGTCTATTTTGTACATTAAATCTTTATAATATTTCATATTATTTAATGAATTAATAGAGTGGAAGTATGTATATTTTGTACTTACAATCTCAAAATTTCCTTTATCATTTTTTGATATTTCCTTTGCATTAAAATTATTAATATTTGATAATGCAATTAAAGGTAAAAATGATAATAAAAACATTTTTTTCATTTATATCATCTCCTATAAAGATATCACTTTTAGTATACATTTAAAATGAATAAAATGCAATACAATTTTGGGCTAGTATAAAAATAAAAAAATATTTTTGTTTCTCTATTGCAAAACATTTAGAAAAAGGTTATTATATAAATAACTACATTATAAAGTAATATATCGATTAAAGCAACACAATATCTTGTGTTTTGGAAGGTAATTTATGGACAGAAAAATAACAATATACTATGATAGTTTAACAGGAAATGTTGAGAGATTTATTTGTAAAATAAAGGAAATTGAAGATTTTGATTTTGTAAAAATATCTTCTAAAACTATAGTTGAAAAAGAGGGGCATTTAGTTACTTTTACAACTGGATTTGGAGAGGTATCGAAAAGTACAGACTTTTTTTTATGTAATAATGAAAATTATAAAAAAATTAAAACTGTAACATCTAGTGGTAATATGAATTGGGGTAAAAACTTTGCAAAAGCAGGAGAGTTAATACAAGATAAATTTGGAATAAAATATATTTTTAGGTTTGAACTTTCTGGAACTTTAAATGATGTAAAAGATTATATAAGAATTATAAAGAGATATGAAGAAAAAGGAGAGATTTGATTAATGAAGTGGATTTATTTGAATAATGAGGTAATGGTAAAAGATAGTGAAGGTAAATTACAAATTGAAAAAGATAAAGAAGCAGTTTACTCATATTTTGTTGATTATATTAACAAAAATACAGTATTTTTCCATAATTTAAGAGAAAAAATAGATTATTTAATTGAAAAAGATTACTATATTAATTTCTATGAAATGTATAGTTTTGAAGATATAAGTGAAGTATTTGACTTTGTATATTCAAGAAAATTTAGATTCCAATCATATATGGCAGCATCTAAATTTTATCAAAGTTATGCATTAATGGATGATAGTGGAGAAAAAATACTTGAAAGATATGAAGATAGAATTTCAATAGTTGCTCTTTACTTAGGACAAGGAAATAAAGATAAAGCTTTAAAATATGCAAAAATGTTAATCAATCAAGAATATCAACCTGCGACACCAACTTTCTTAAATGCAGGTAAAAAAAGATCAGGACAATTAGTTTCATGTTTCTTAGATGAAATTGGAGATAATCTATCTGGTATTGGGTATGCGTTTGACTCTGCAATGAAACTATCTTCAATAGGTGGAGGAGTTGCATTTAATTTATCTAAATTAAGAGGAAGAGGAGAAGCTATAAAAGGTGTAGAAGGTAGAGCGAGTGGAGTTCTTCCAATCATAAAAATACTTGAAGATATATTCTCATATGCAAACCAATTAGGACAAAGACCAGGAGCTGGAGCAGTTTATTTAAATGTTTTCCACTCAGATATTTTAGAATTTTTAGATACAAAGAAAATAAATGTTGATGAAAAAATTAGAATTAAGTCACTTTCAATAGGAGTAATAATTCCAGATAAATTTATGGAGCTTGCAAGTGAGGATTTACCATGTTATACATTCTATCCACATACAGTTTATAGAGAATATGGACTTTATTTAGATGATTTAGATATGAATGAATGGTATGATAAACTGGTTGCTAACCCAAGAGTTAAAAAGAAAAAAATAAATGCAAGAGAATTTTTAGTTAAGATTTCACAAACACAAAAAGAAAGTGGATACCCATACTTATTCTTTAAAGACAATGCAAATAGAGAACATGCATTAAAAGAAATTGGAGATGTTAAGTTTACTAACTTATGTACTGAAATTATGCAAGTAACAGAGGTTTCAGATATTAATCATTACTTTGAAGAGGATGTAATTAGACGTGGTATATCATGTAACTTAGGTTCATTAAATATTGCAACTGTTATGGAAAATAAATCTATAGAAGAAGTAGTTAAAAATGCAATAGATTCACTAACTACAGTGTCAGATATTACTAATATTGATATAGTTCCAAGTATTAAAAAAGCTAATGAAGAATTACACTCAGTTGGTCTTGGAGCAATGAACTTACATGGATTTTTAGCTAAAAACTTAATACAATATGAATCTCGTGAAGCATTAGATTTCTGTAATGTATTCTTTATGATGATGAATTATTATTCGTTAGAAAAGAGTATGGAGATAGCTAAAGAAAGAGAAGTTACTTTTGTAGGATTTGAAAAATCAGAATATGCAAATGGAAATTATTTTGAAAAATATATAACAAAAGAATATATGCCTGTAACTGATAAAGTAAAAGCATTATTTGAAGGTATAAAAATTCCTGGAATAGAAGAATGGAAGAATTTAAAAGAGAATGTTATGAAATATGGAGTATATAATGCATATAGAATGGCTATAGCACCTAATCAATCAACTTCATATATTATGAACTCTACAGCATCTGTTATGCCAATCGTAGATAAAGTTGAGGTTAGAGAATATGGAGATTCTACAACATTCTATCCTATGCCATACTTAAATTATGATAATTTCTTCTTCTATAAGTCTGCATATGATATGGATCAAAAAAATATACTTAAATTAATATCTGTAATTCAAAGACACGTGGATCAAGGAATTTCAACAATCCTTTATACTAAGAGTACAGATACAACAAGAGATTTATCAAAATTATATATCTTAGCACATAAATTAGGATTAAAATCTTTATACTATACAAGAACAAGAAAATCTACAATTGAAGAATGTTTAAGTTGTTCAGTTTAATAAGAAGGGATGAAAATGGATAAAAAAATATATAAGGCGGTTAACTGGAATACGCTAGATAATGATTATGTAGAAGTTTTTTGGGAACAAAATTTAAAACAATTTTGGATAGATACGGAATATATTCCATCTAAGGATATAGATTCTTGGCATTCATTATCACCTGCTATGAGGGATGCATATAAAAAAGTGTTAGGTGGTTTAACATTACTTGATACTTTACAATCTCATACAGGTATGCCTAAAATTATTGATCATATAGATTCATTACAATGTAGATCTGTATTATCATATATGTGTATGATGGAAACTATTCATGCTAAATCTTATTCAACTATATTTACTACAGTTGCTTCAACAGAAGAAATAAATGATGTATTCCAATGGGTACAAAATAATCAACATTTACAATTCAAAGCAGCAAAAATAGATAAATATTATCAATGTTTAAATAATCCTGATGCTACACTTAGAGAAATATATATGGCATTAGTTGCATCTGTATTTTTAGAATCATATTTATTCTATAGTGGATTTTTCTTACCTTTATGGTTATCAGGACAAGGACAAATGGTTGCAAGTTCAGATATAATTAAAAAGATTATTGCTGATGAATCTATTCATGGTGTATTCGTTGGTAAACTTGCTCAAGAAATATATGAGGAAATGCCATTTGTTGAAAAAGAAAGTGTTAAAACAGAAATTATGGAATTATTCTATGAATTGTATGAAAATGAACTTAAATTTACAGATGAAATATATTCTGATGTAGAACTTACAGCTGAAGTTAAAGAATATATTAGATATAATGGAAATAGAGCTTTAATGAATTTAGGATTTGAAGAAGAATTTGAAATTAAAGAAGTAAATGCGATAGTTTTGAATGGTTTAAATGTTGAAACAACACAACATGATTTCTTCTCTAAAAAATCTACAAACTATGAAAAAACATTAGAAGTTGTTCACTTAAGTGATGATGACTGGGATGAAGACTTTGATACGGATTTAGATATTTAAGAGGTGGAAAATGACTAAAAAATATACTTTAATGCAGGTATTATATTGGGCAATGTTTTGTTCAGTATATGCATTTGCTAATACATTTTTAAGTTCAAGAGGTTTTAGCTCTACAGCTGTAGGTGCAATTATTGCTCTTTCATCATTTTTTTCTGTTTTAGTTCAACCACTAACGGCAAAAATTATAGAAATGTATGAAAGTGTTACAGTTAGAAATTCACTAGTATTTTCAATGGCAGTTGTAGTTGTTAATGCATTATTAATAAGTTTTATTAATGATAAATTTTTTGTTTCAGTGTTTTTTGTGCTTTTAATTACGGGATTATTGAATGCACAAACTTATATGTATACTTTTATATTTCAATATATTAATCAAGGTGAAAATGTTAATTTTGGAATTGCAAGAGGTATGGGTTCAGCTGCATTTGCAATTGCATCGTATTTTTATGGAATTATAGGTTCTAAAGTTGGATTTGAATTTATTCCAATTTGGGCAATGGCTTTATCATTACTTGTAATATTTGTAATTTTAAGCTTTAAAGAAATTAAAGAAGTATCAGTAAATAAAAAATTAGAAGTTAAAACTAATTTTATTGAATTTTACCATAAATATAAAAAATTCTGTTATGTACTTTTAGGTATGGTCTTTGTGTTCTTCACACATAATATATTAAATACATTTATGAAAAACATATTAGAAAATTTAGAAAGAGGAGCACAGGAAGTAGGAATTGGATTTATGATTGCTGCAGTTGTTGAATTACCAGCAATGTTTTATATAGTAAAACTAAATGAAAAATTTGGTTACGCAAAATTATTAAAAGTATCTGCGATAGCGTTTTTAGTAAAAATATTTATTACATATATTGCTGTACTAACTGGTAATGTAATGTTATTCTATATAGCCCAAATTACACAATTTGCAGGTTATGCAATCTATGTTCCTGTAGCAGTTTACTATACAAATGATATTATGGAAGAGAAAGACAGGGTAAAAGGACAAGCATATATGGCTGTTTCTGGAACTATAGGATCAATTATAGGAAATTTATTAGGTGGAAGAATAATTGAAGCCTATTCATTAAATACAATGCTATTTATCTCATTAATTATATCAATAATTGGTACAGTAGTAGTTATATTAAATTTAGAAGATAGAAGATAAAGGAACATGTATCGTTTGATACATGTTTTTTTAAAGGGAGATTTATGAAAATTTTTTATAAAGAAAAAGAAATTACAATGTTAGATGAAAAAACTCAAAAGGAATTAGAAAATATGATTCATAATAATTATGATAATTTATATAGTCCTACATGTATTTTTTGTAATGAAATAAAAGATGAGGATGTATTTTATGAGACAGAAAATTTTAAGTGTGTATGGAATATTTTTCCTATACAAGAAGGGCATATTTTAGTTTTAAGTAAAAAACATTTTATGAATATATTAGAATTAGACCAAGAAGTCTTGGTTGAAATGATAAATTTACAAAAAAAGCTGACATACATCTTAGAAGAAAATAAAGAAGTGTTAGGAGTAACTGTATCATATAATAATGGGAAAATAATGCATCCTGGCACACATTTTCATTTTCATGTAGTTCCAAGATACTTAGCTGATGGTTTTTGGGATAAAATAGATGTGGAAAGAGTAAAATTTGATAAATTAGAGTTTGAGAATAGGATAAAAAAATTGTAAAAAAAAGCTAGTTGTTACTAGCATCTACGTTTTGAAAATATATAATGGTGAGCCAGCAGGGGGTCGAACCCTGGACACACGGATTAAGAGTCCGTTGCTCTGCCAACTGAGCTACTGGCTCATTACATAAAGAGTATACAACACTTTTTATCAAAAATCAATAGAAAAAAAAGCTAAAATATGCTAAAATATTTAAATAATAAAAAAGCATACACTATGTGTATGTGTTGTTTTTAAGGAGTAGGAGTGAATAAAAAATTTATAAAATATAGTTTAATTACTTTAGGATTTGCTGTGTTTTCAAATTTAGTTTATCCTAAATACTATTTTTTAACTTGGAATTTATTTTTAGCCTATGTACCATTTTTTATTAGTAATATAAAGAAGAAAAATATATTTGTTGATTCAATATTATCTTTTATTGCATTAATATTTTATCCTAATGCAGTTTATTTATTTACAGATTTAATACATATTAGTAATCTTAAGTTCTATAAAAAAGGGGCTGAAGTAATATATATTATGAAGTATTTAAATTGGCTAAAAGTATCACTTATTTTTATTGCTGTAATAATTGCAATGAAATTAAGTTATTTAGCGATAAATAATTATGTAATAAAATATAAAATGAATAAAAGTACTAAATATATTTTTTACACAATTGTTTCATTTTTAACAGGTCTTGCAGTATTTGTAGGAAGATTTATTAGGTTAAATTCTTGGGATTTATTTATAAATCCAACTAAGACATTTAACATATTTATAGAACAAATAAATTCAGAAAATATAAAGTATATATTCTTATATGCATTTATTCAATTTTTTGTAATAATTTTAGAGGAGGAATAGAATGAAAGTTTATTTAGCAGGTTCATTATTTAATGAAGGAGAAGTTGCACAAAGATTAAAAGAAGGTAAAATTTTAAGAGAAAATTTTCCAAACATAGATTTATTTAATCCAATTGAACAACCATTTAATGAAGATAAACAAACATTACCAACACCAATAGATATTTATGATGGTGATGCAAATGCAGTAATAAATTCAGATATAGTAATATTAGATATGACTAATGAAGATCCAGGTGTGATGGTAGAGTTAGGTCTTGCTATAGCACATAATAAAAAAATTATAGCAATAAATTCAGATATAAGATTAAAATCAGCAAATAAATACGACATTCCAAGTTATGCAATGAATCATTTTGTACTTGGTGGAATATTAAAATACGGTGTATTGGTATATTCATTCCAAGAAGCGGTAGAAGAGCTAAGAAAATATGAAAAATAGTTCAGTTATAAGCAAAAAAAGAGTTGCTTTTCTACTAACAATAGTAGGTGGATTTTTAGAAATATATTCATATCTATTGTTAGGTAATGTTTTTGCAACTACAATAACAGGAAACTTAATTTTGATGGCATTTAATCTAAAAAGATTAAATTTTGATAATGTTTTAAAATATATAGTTCCGATAATATTTTTTTGTTTAGGAGTATACGTATCTGAAAAAATTAAATCAAAAGTTTCAGAAAATTTTGGAAAAGTAGTATTATTTTTAGAGATAATAATATTAATTTGTATACCTTTTATCGGTATACAATTAATTTCGGTATCGTTAATAGCATTTATTTCAGCGATACAAATACAAACATTTAGAAAAGTATCAGAAAATGTATATATGTCAACTATGTGTACTGGTAATACTAGATCGCTTATAGAAGCTGTTGCTAATGGTAGAAAACAAGATGTAAAAAACTATTTTGTTGTAATCATTGGCTTTTTAAGTGGAGTATTATTAGGTGATGTTAGCATATTATTTTTTGATAAGTTTTCAATATATATTTGTGTATTAATTTTAGTAGGTTTATTAATATACATAATGAAGAAAGAAGGAAAGAATGAAGTTATCAGATAAAGTATTAGGAATGCAATATTCACCAATAAGGAAATTAGTTCCTTTTGCTGATAAAGCAAAAAAAGAAGGTGTAAGAATTTTTGAATTTCATATTGGACAACCTGATGTTAAAACACCTGATTCTTTTTTTAATGGAGTTACAAAATATCAAGAAAAAATAATTAAATATACAAATTCACAAGGACTTGAAGAATTACTTGATGCATTTGTTGAATATTATTCAAGATATAATCTTAAAATTGAAAAATCAGAAATGTTAATAACAAATGGAGGTAGTGAAGCTTTGCAATTTGCTATAAATACAATTTGTAATAAAGATGATGAAATATTGGTTCCAGAACCATATTATTCAAATTATGATTCTTTTTTAAGAATTGCAGATGCAAAACTTGTACCTATAGTAACAAAAATTGAAGAAGGTTATAGATTACCTAAATATGAAGAAATAAAAAAATTAATAACACCAAGAACTAAAGCTATTTTATTTTCAAATCCATCTAATCCAACAGGAGTTGTATTAAATGAAAGAGAAATAGAAGATATAAAGAAATTAGCAATAGAGTTTAATTTATTTATTATTTCAGATGAAGTTTATAGACAATTTATATATGATAGTGAAACAAAATTTAGATCATTTTTAAGTTTTGAAGAAGTAGAAGATAGAGTTATAATGATAGATAGTATTTCAAAACACTATAGTGCTTGTGGAGCAAGAATAGGAGTATTTGCATCTAAAAATAAAGAAATCATTGCTCAAGCTTTAAAATTATGTCAAGCAAGGCTATCTGTTTCTACGATAGAACAATATGCGAGTGCTAATCTTGTTAGAGGGATAGATGTATATATTGATGATGTAAGAGTAGAATATAAGAAAAGAAGAGACTTAATGTATGAAAAATTAAGTTCTATCGAAGGTGTTAAAGCTAATAAACCAGATGCAGCATTCTATATTTTTGCGTCATTACCTGTAGAAGATACGGAAGAATTTACAAAATGGTTACTTCTTGATTTCAGACATGAAGGAAAAACATTAATGTTTGCTTCAGGAAGTGGATTCTATGCTAAAGAACATAGAGATTTAGGAAAAAATGAAGTGAGATTTTCTTATTGTGGAAATACTTTAAGAGAAATTGAAGAAGGAATCAATTTACTAGCGATTGCACTTAAGGAATATAATGGAAAATAGAAAAACTGGTTATTTACTTGAAATTTCATATAAAGGGAAAAAATTTGATTGTTTTGATGAAATGAAGGATAAAAAAACTGTTAAAGGTGTTCTGAAAGATTATTTATTATCTAAAGGGATAAAAATAATAAAAGGATTACAACAAGCAGGTAGAACAGATGCTAGAGTTTCTGCTTATTCAAATTATATTTACTTTATGGCTGAAGAATTTAATGTAGACTGCATAGATATAGAAGTAGATATTGAAGGATTAAAAATAAAAAGCATATTAAAAACTAAAAACAATTTAGTATTACCAGAATTAGTTAAGAGAAGAATATATATTTATTATTACCCTAAAAAATTTTTAAATATTGATGAAGAGATTATATTAAAAAGGTGTGAAGAGGTTAGTGGTTATAAGGATTTTTCTGAGTTTACAAATCATAAGGGTTTAAAACTTAAAAATCATTTTAGAGATGTACAAGTAACTTATAATGATGAAAAATTATATTTTGATGGAGATTCTTTTATGCCACAACAAGTTAGAAGGATGAGTGGATACATTTTAAAAGGGAAGAAAGAGCCTATGGATCCTAAGTTTTTAATCTTGGATAAAATTATATTTGAAGGTGATGTATTTTGAAAAAACAAATTGACAAAGAAGCGTTAATTACAACTTTAATTTATTTTTTATATTTTGTATGGTGGTACTATTTTGCATATATTTATCCACCAAAAAATGTTGAAGAATATAAGTATATTTTAGGATTGCCAGAATGGTTTTTCTATTCATGTATAGTTGGATTTGTTTGGGTAAATATTGCAGTTTTTGCTGTAACTAAATTATTCTTTAAAGACGTCGATTTAGAGACAGGTGATATTAATGAATAAAATTGAATTACTAATACCTGTAGTTCTTTATCTAATTATAACTATTTCTATTGCCTATTATGTTAGTAGAAGAGAGAATAAAGATAATTTTACAGAGTCATATTTTATCGGTAATAGAAGTATGGGAGCATTTGTTTTAGCAATGACTGTAGTTTCAACATATATTGGAGCTTCATCATTTCTAGGAGGACCATCTATAGCATACAAATTAGGATTAGGATGGGTTTTACTAGCATGTATTCAAATCCCATTAATATTCTTTACATTAGGTGTACTTGGTAAGAAAATTGCTATAATTTCAAGAAAAATTAAAGCAGTAACTTTGATAGATATATTGAGAAAAAGATACAATAATGAAGTACTAATTATATTACTTTCAGTTTTAATGTTAGTCTTTTTATTTGCTTCAATAATTGCTCAATTTATTGGTGGAGCACGTTTAATTGAAAGTATAATAGATATAGATTATAAAATCGCATTAACAATATTTGTATTTACAGTAATATTTTATACTACTATTGGTGGGTTTAAAGCAGTTACAATTACAGATGCTATACAAGGCTTAATAATGATGGTATCGACATTAATATTATTTATAGTAATTGTAAAAAAAGTTGGGTCGATGTCAGAGATTACAGCTACGATAAAAAATTTAGATCCTAATTTATTAACTCCAGATGCTGGTGGAGCTATATCAAGACCATATATATTATCTTTCTGGATTTTAGTAGGTATTGGTATTTTAGGTTTACCGGCTACTACAGTTAGAAGTATGGGATATAAAAATTCAAAAGCTTTACATAATGGTATGATAATTGGAACATTTGTAGTAGGTTTTTTATTAATAGGTATGCATTTAGTTGGATTTATGGGAAGAGCAATAGAGCCGAACATAGATGTAAGTGATAAACTTATACCAATATTAGCATTGAAAAATTTACATCCTATTGTTGCAGGAGTATTTATTGGTGGGCCACTTGCGGCAATCATGTCTACTGTAGATTCTTTATTAATATTAATATCATCATCTATAGTTAAAGATTTATACTTAAATTATGTAGATAAAAATGCAAATGATAAGAAGTTAAAGAAAATATCATTAATAATTACTATAGGTATAGGACTTATTACATATGTGTTATCAATTAACCCACCTAGTTTAATAGTATGGGTTAACTTATTTGCACTTGCAGGGCAAGAAGTATTATTTTTTGTTCCTGTATTTATGGGGTTATATTGGAGAAGAGGTAATGATATGGGAGCAATTGCATCAGTGATTGTTGGATTTATAGTATTTATATTACTTGAAAACTTTAAAATTTCAATATTTGGGTTAATGAATATTGTACCATCATTAACATGTGCATTAATTGCTTATGTTGTTGTTTCATTACTTACAAAAGAAACAGATAAAGAAATATTAGATTTATTTTTTGATTAATAAATAAAGGCGTGATACATTCACGCCTTTTATATTTAACTATAAATTAACAAACTCTTTTGCGATTTGAGATGCAAGTCTTACATTGTTGTATACTAATTGTATATTAGCATCTAATGACTTACCTGCTGTAATTTTC
The DNA here is from genome assembly GCF_009733925.1 of Streptobacillus canis. NCBI lineage: Bacteria > Fusobacteriati > Fusobacteriota > Fusobacteriia > Fusobacteriales > Leptotrichiaceae > Streptobacillus > Streptobacillus canis. The sequence goes on from NZ_WOEI01000027.1 coordinate 14,051, forward strand.
TTGACTTTATCAAGTAAGAATGGAGTAGAATCTTTTCCTTTAATACCTAATTTTTCAGCTTCTTCTAAAGCTTCATTTATTGCATTAGTAATAGTATCAAAGTCCATAGCATATTGTTCTGGAATTGGGTTAGCAATTACAACACCACCATTTAATCCTAAATCCCATTTAGTTTTTAAAATTCCTGCAAATTCTGATGGAGTTTCAATTGCATAATCTAAATTATATCCACTTTTAATTGTATAAAATGCAGGTAATTCTTTAGTTTTATATCCTAGAACAGGTACACCTTTAGTTTCTAAGTATTCTAATGTTAATGGTAAATCTAATATTGATTTAGCCCCTGCACAGATAACTGCAACATTTGTTTGAGCTAATTCTTCAAGATCGGCAGATATATCCATAGTAACTTCAGCATTTCTATGAACTCCTCCAATACCACCCGTTGCAAATATTTTAACACCAGCTAATGCAGCTATTATCATTGTAGTTGCAACAGTTGTAGCACCATTTAAACCATTACTTACAACATAAGCTAAGTCACGTCTACTTACTTTTGGAACATTTAATCCTTCTTTTCCTAAAAAGTTAATTTCATCTTCAGTTAAACCAACTTTTAATTTTCCGTTTATAATACCAATAGTTGCAGGGACAACACCATTTTCTCTAGCAATTTTTTCAACTTCTAATGCAACTTCAACGTTTTGTGGGTAAGGCATTCCGTGAGAGATAATTGTTGATTCTAATGCAACAACAGGTTTATTATTTTCTAAAGCTTCTTTAACGATTGGGTTAATTTCTAAATATTGTTTCATATTTCCTCCTATAATTCTATATTAAAATATTGTTTTAAAGTATCATTTAATAATTCTTTTGTTAAACCTTGATAACAAGTACCAATGTTAGTAACATTAATAATTGACATAGACATTGCGATTTTTGCTGTTTTTTCTATATCAAAATTATTTGCAACTGAATATGCAATACCAGCTGTAAAAGCATCTCCTGCTCCTGTAATATCAACAGCTTTAATCTTAGGATTATGTATTAGACCACTTTGTCTATCATTCATAAAATATACACCATCTTTTCCAAGAGTAATATAAACATTCTTAATTCCTTGGTCTAATAATTTTTGAGCAGCCTTTTGCATACTTATTTCATCTACAATTTCAATTCCTGTTAAAAATTCAGCTTCTATTCTATTAGGCTTAATAGAATGAATTTTATTAAGGACATTTTTTATTTTTTTTGCTTTAGTTGTAGAAACTAAATCAACAATAAGTTTTTGATCTAAACTTGATAGATATTCAATTACATCTTGACGTAAATTAGTGTCTAATACAAGCACATCTGAATCTTTTACAATCTCTTCTTTATTTTTTAAATAAGGGATATCAAGTTTTTCTAAAATTGACATACTTGAGATAGCAACTATCATCTCATTTTCATCATTTAATACTGATAAATATGTTGATAAAGATTCTCCTTTAATAATTAAGCAGTTTGACATATCAACATTTTTTTTATTCATGTATTCTAATAGTGAAACAGAAAATTCATCATCACCTATAGGTGCAATAAATTTTGTTTTAGCATTTAAATGAGAAAGATTTTCTGTAATATTTCTTCCGACACCACCAAATCCTTTTTCAATTTTACCAGGATTTGAATCATTAAGAATAATTGCGTTATCAGAGAAACCTTGTATATCTATGTTAGCTCCACCTATAATACAAATCATATTCCACCTCTTTTATATATATATTTAAAGTCTAACATACTAAGGTATATTAGTCAATCAAAAAAAAAGTTCATAAAAATGAATAAAAAGACACATACTCCTTTAAAAAAATATGTATATATGATAGAATTAAATTATCTAAGTAAATGAAAGGTGATGAAGATGAAAATTGTAATAGGAAATGACCACGCAGGTGTGGAGTATAAAAATCAATTAGTAGATTATTTAGTTTCAAAAGGAATAGAAGTTATTAATGTGGGAACAGATAGTGCAGATTCTGTAGATTATCCAGATATAGCAAAAGAAGTTTCTAAAAGAGTATTAGATAAAACAGCAAATTTTGGAATATTAATATGTGGTACAGGAATTGGAATTTCTATAGCTGCCAATAAAGTACCAGGAATAAGAGCAGCTTTAGTAACTAATGAATTATGTGCGAGATTATCAAGACAGCATAACGATGCAAATATATTAGCTCTAGGTGCAAGAGTTACTGGAATAGAATTAGCAAAATCATGTGTAGATGCATTTTTAACTGCTGAATTTGAAGGTGGAAGACATAGTAATAGAGTAGGTAAAATTGAATGTAGTTGTGGAGTGATTGAATAATGTCAACAATTTTTAAGAAAATAATAGATAAAGAGATTCCGGCTAAAATAGTATATGAAGATGATGAATTTTTAGCATTTGAAGATATTGCTCCAGCTGCAAAAATACATGTGTTAGTAATACCTAAAAAAGAAATTAGAAATTTAGATTCAGCAACTGAAGAAGATATAATGTTACTAGGAAAATTACAATTAATAATAGCAAAAATTGCTAGAATGTTAGGTGTAAATGAAACTGGATATAGAGTAGTTACAAATATAAATGAAGATGCTGGTCAAACAGTATTCCATATACATTATCATATTCTAGCAGGCGAAAAGTTAGGAGTTATGGCTTAATGAAAGATGTAATAGTTAGTACAGATAATAGATATTACAAATTGATAAAGAAATTAAATGAAAAAAAATATAGAGATGAAGCGGGTGTGTTTTTAGCTGAAGGAGAAAAATTTCTTGAAGAAAAGAATAATTTTTCTAAAGTAATAGTTAAAGAATCAAAATATATGTATTATGAAGAAAAATATAATATTTCCAAACATGAAAATTTAACAGTACTTTCTGATAAATTATATGATAGTATAAGCACCCAAGCAAATAGTCAAGGTATATTATTTATTTATTCTAAACATTCATCAAATTTATCTGAATTATCTGGAGATGTAATAATACTTGATGCTATACAAGATCCTGGAAATATAGGGACTATAATAAGAACCATGGTTGCTACAAACTATAAAACATTATTGTTAACAAAATCATCAGTAGATGTATATTCTCCAAAAGTTGTAAGAGCAACAATGGGCGGAATTTTCAATGTAAATATTATTTATGAAGAAAAAGAGAATATTATTAAATTTTTAAAAGATAATAATTATAATATTATTTCAACTGCACTTAGTGAAGAAAGTGTGGATTATAGAAAAGTAATTCTAAAAAAGGGTAAGAATGCATATGTATTTGGAAATGAAGGTGGAGGAGTTTCAGATGAATTTTTAGAAGTTTCTGATCAAAAAGCTATCATACCAATCTATGGACAAATTGAATCATTAAATGTCTCAATTGCATTAGGTGTTTATCTATATAAGATGAGAGAAATGGATTAACACTGAATAAAAAAACATAATTTAGTTAAATAAGGAATAAACTTTAAAACACAAGTATTTACTTGTGTTTTTTTATATATTTTTCTTTGTAGAAGTATATGGTTAAATAACGTAGACTGAATTTTATATTTTGCTATTTGCTTATTCAGTGTTAATGTGTTATATTAATAGTGAAATTATTATTTTAATATTGAAAGGATGATTTGAGCATGAGAGCAGTAGTAGTTAACAAAGAATCAACTGGTGTTGAAGTTGTTGAAAAAGAATTAAGACCATTAAAAGCTGGAGAAGCTTTAGTAGATGTTGAATATTGTGGTGTTTGTCACACTGACTTACACGTTGCACACGGAGACTTTGGAAAAGTATCAGGAAGAGTATTAGGACACGAAGGAATAGGAATAGTAAGAGAAGTTGCTGAAGGTGTTACTTCATTAGTTCCTGGAGATAGAGTATCTATCGCATGGTTCTTCGAAGGATGCGGAAGATGTGAATATTGTGTAACTGGAAATGAAACTTTATGTCAATCAGTTAAAAATGCAGGATATTCTGCAGACGGTGGTATGGCTGAAGAATGTATAGTTACAGCTGATTATGCTGTTAAAGTTCCTGAAGGATTAGATCCAGCTCAAGCAAGTTCAATTACATGTGCAGGGGTTACTACATATAAAGCAATTAAAGTAGGAAGACCTCAACCTGGACAATGGGTAGTAATATGGGGAGCAGGAGGACTTGGAAACTTAGCAGTTCAATACGCTAAAAAAGTATTTAATACTCGTGTAATCGCAGTAGATATTAATGATGATAAATTAGCTTTAGCAAAAGAAGTTGGAGCTGACTATGTAATTAATGGATTAAAAGAAGATCCAGTTAAGAAAATTATGGAATTAACTCAACTTGGAGCACACATTTCAGTTGTTACAGCTGTATCTAAAGTTGCGTTCAACCAAGCTATAGATTCTGCAAGACCAGCAGGAAGAGTAGTTGCAGTAGGATTACCTTCTGAAACTATGGACGTTTCAATTGTTGCAACAGTATTAAAAGGAATTGAAATAATTGGTTCATTAGTTGGAACAAGAGAAGATCTTAAAGAAGCATTTGAATTTGGAGCAATGGGATTAGTAGTACCAGTAGTTCAAACTAGACCAATCGATGATGCAGTTGCTATCTTCGACGAAATGGAAAAAGGAACTATCCAAGGACGTATGGTTATCGATTTCAGAAAACATAAATGTGGATGTGGATGCCACCATTAAGAATAATAAAAAAGGCTAGTTTTATCTAGCCTTTTTTTTGTCTTAGATTCCTTTATTTTTTAACTAAATAATGTTATAATTAGTTATATTTTCTGAAAGGAGAACTGTATGAGTTATATTAAAATTGAAAATTTAAAAAAAAGATATATAATTGGAGAAAATGAGATTATTGCAAACAATGATATAAACTTTGAAGTTAATAAAGGTGAATTAGTGGTAATACTTGGTTCTTCAGGTGCAGGTAAATCTACTTTACTTAATATTTTAGGTGGAATGGATGTTGCAGATTCAGGGAATATATTTATTGATAATAAAAATATTGCAAAATTTTCTAGAGAAGAATTAACTAAATACAGACGTTTTGATGTTGGATTTATATTTCAATTCTATAATTTATTACCTAATTTAACAGCAAAAGAAAATATAGAATTAGCTTCAGAACTTGTTAAAGAGAATGTAGATGTAAAAGAAATATTAAAAGATGTTGGTCTAGAACATAGAATGGATAATTTCCCTTCACAATTATCAGGAGGGGAGCAACAAAGAGTTTCAATTGCAAGAGCAATAGCTAAAAGACCTAAAATTCTATTATGTGATGAACCAACAGGTGCGTTAGATTTTAATACTGGAAAACAAGTTTTAACATTACTTTCTGAATTAAGTTCAAATAAGAATGTTACAGTTATTATAGTTACTCATAATTCAGAAATTGCTAAAATTGCGGATAAAGTAATACATATGCAAGATGCAAAAGTAAAAGAAATAATAATAAATGAAACTAAAATGGATGTTTCAGAGATAAAATGGTAAAGGTGAAATAAATGAGAATATTAAGTTTAGATGGTGGAGGATTAAAAGGTTTTTATACAATAATGATGTTAGATAAAATTCAAAAAGATTTTAATATAAAATTTTATGAATACTTTGATATTATTATTGGTACAAGTACGGGCTCTATAATTGCTACTTTATTAGCTTTAGGTTATGATCCTTCTGAAATATTAGTGATATATCATGATTGTTATAAAGAAATATTTAAAAAAAGAAAAAATAGAAAAAAAGGGTTATTTGGAGCACTTTATGAAAATCGTAGACTTGAAAAAGTTGTTTCAAAATATTTAAATAATATGACATATACTGATTTAAAAATAAAGTTAATAATACCTAGTGTTAATTTAACTGAATCAAAAATAAATATTGTAAAAAGTTATGAAGAATTAGAAAAAGAGGATAATAAACGTTTTCCATTAAAAGATGCGATAATTTCTTCTTCAACTGCTCCAGGATTTTTTTCACCACATATTTTTGGGAATAAGATGTATGTTGATGGCTCTATTTTTTCAAATAATCCGGCTTTAATAGGGTTAGCAGAAGCTTTTGAATTAGGAATAGAAAATTTAGATGATATTAAGATATTATCTGTTGGTACGGGTACAGAAGATATTAAATTTGAAGAATCAGATGTATCAAATGAAAATATTAAGAATATGTTTAAAATAAATTCTTTTTTAGATAACATGATAATGAAGGTACTTAATGTGGATGAAAAAGATTTTGGACTTGTATCTATGGCATTTCCATTATTAAAAACAACTATGAAAACTTCAATTGAAAATACCGATTATATTCTATCAAAAATATTAAAAGGTAAAAATTATGTTAGAATTAATGATATATCAAAAGAATTAAGAATAGATGAAATTCCAACAGAATTATTAGATAATTTAGATGAATTTTACGTTAAAAATCATATTGATAAATTAAAAGAATTCTTTATTGAAGAATTACCTGAAATAGTTAAAGTAGAGAATAAGAGTTGGTTTAAAAGAAAATTATATAGTTTATCTGAAAAAATTAAAGAATTTGCAATGAAATGAGAGGGATGAAATGAGAAATATATTAGCAATTTTATTTGGATTGCTTGCAATGGCATTTTTGTCAAAAAACAATAATTCAGGACTGCCTGGTCTACTAATTAGATTTATGATAGTTGTGCTTTCAATTGTATTCTTTGTACCATTATTAATAATAATTGTATCAATTATTGCAATTGGATATATTATTATGAGATTAACTGGAGCAAAAATTAATACTACAACTTATACAAATGAAGATTTTTATAATTATTATAATAGTCAAAATAGAGATTATAGTGGATATAATCAATATAATCAATATACTCAAACATATACTTCTTCACAAGATGAGTATAAAAAAGCTTGTGAATACCTTGGCGTAAATCCAAGTGATTCTTTTGATATTAAGAAAAAAGCAAGAAATACAATACTTAAAAAAAATCATCCAGATTTTTTCCAAGATGAAAAAGAAAAAGAAAGAGCTACAGAAATTACAAATAAAATAAATAATGCGTGGGATATTATTGAAAGATATGAGGGAGTTAAATAGTAATAAAATTAAGATTATTCAAAAAAAGACAGAAGAAATTCAGTCTTTTATATTATATAATTATATTTTTGAATTAAATTTTTGTATGGGCATAAAAGGTAAATTAAAATAAAAAGGGGCTGTTGAAAAGTCCTAATTAATGAAAAGAGATAAAAAATATATGAAAATTCATATAAATTTTATCTCTTTTTTTTATTCTATAGGAAATTAGAATTCTAATAAGATGTATATAATTTTATTGATTAATGTAAAAAGAAGTTACAGTTTATAAAAAATAAAATTAATAAGTAAATTTGAGTAATACAAAAATACCTATTTAAA
>NZ_WOEI01000028.1 GCF_009733925.1 Streptobacillus canis
TGCAGCTTTATCGTAGGCTGTTTCTTCCATTTCTCTAATTCTTCTTGTTCTTCTTACTTTTTTTTCTTCGTTCATAGCAAAAGCCTCCTTGATATTTTTATTATATCATAAGAGGCTTTTACTAAAAAACTATATTTTTCAATTTACAGACTTATTTCAATACTCTCTTGGGAAACTCTTTTTATTTAATTTTTTTGTCGAAATATTTGAGTGTAACTCTAACCTATAAAAAAGTCAATATTTTATTTTAAAAATTTTTTTTCCTCTTAATTTCATTAATAGTATTAACTTTTATTGCATAAAAAAACTCTCCTTACTATTAATTAAGTAAAGAGAGTTCATTTTCTTATTTATCTTCAGTAAAAGTAAATTTTTGCCATGGTTTGATATAATCTAGTAAGAATAATTCTTCTTGTGCTACTCTTCCTACAACATTACTTTTTCCTGTATTTTTCATATCATTTAGTGCTATTTGTAATTCACCTGCATAGTGTCCATATTCTGAACTTTCAATAATTACATCTCCTCTTTTAATATCAGGAATATTGAAAACTTCAAACTTATGTCCTCTATATTTAACTCTACTTTGAGTAGATCTTATCATATTATCATTAAAGTCTCCTCTTCTAAAATGAAGTTCATTTAATAATATATCTTTTTCTACTTCAGGTAAGTCTTTATATAGTTCTATTTTTAGATTTAATACTTTTAAATTAACTTTAGAAATTGCTTCTATTTCTTCTTTTGAAGGATAACAATTTGAAATTAGTATATCATCTATATCACCTAATGCAACTAAATGTTTAATTTGTACATCTAGTGGTATATCTCTATGTATTTCTAAAGTAGGTAATCCCTCAGTTGCTGGCCAAGGTCCAAAAGCACCTTTATTTTGAGAACTAACAAAAGCCGCTGTTCTTAATCCATATTTTTTAAATCTTGAATTACATTTTCCAAAATGTTCTAAATTTAATCCTGTATATCTATGTGGATAGAAATTATGACAAGCAATTAAATTGTATTGATTAGGCATATATTGCATTATTGTATCAATATAATTTGTATCATTACTCATATTAATCTCTATTTTTAAATATTGTGGATTATATGTCATTAATGCTTCTTCATTTCCTGTGAAACCTACATCAAGTCTTATTCCATCACACATGATTTCTTTGAAGAAATCTAAGTTTTTATAACTTATCCCTAGTTTTTCAAATATACCAGGACTTACATCTACTATTATTTCATACCCTAATTCTTTAGCATATGAATTTATTTCTTTAAATTCTTTTTTTATTTCAGTCACTTCTTTATTTGCTGATAATAAGCACGAAAAGATTCTTGAAGCTCCCATATCTTTAGCTTTTTTTAGATATTCCATTATTTCTTCTTTAGTTGACTTTTCCGGATATATCGAAACTCCTAATTTTCTCATATTATGCTTCTAACCCTTCCTCAGCTAATAATTTATTATCATACATTTTAAAGAATGGGTAGTAAACTACTACTGAAACCCCTATTAATAAAACATTTAATATTGCAGCTCTATAGTCTCCACCTGTTGCTAAGTACGCTCCTATTGGCCCAGGTAAAGTCCAAGGTGCTATAGTTGAAACCTTAGAAACAAGTCCTGCTGCTGTAGCAACATATGCTATAGTAGCATTAATTACTGGAGCTGCAATAAATGGAACTATTAATTGTGGATTTAATACTATTGGACATCCAAATATTACAGGTTCATTAATATTAAATATACTTGGAGTAATAACTGTTTTACCAAGTGATTTAGCATAAGAAGAACGAGCTCTAAATGCTAGTAATATTGCAAGACCTATTGTACATCCTGATCCACCTATCCATATAAACCATTGATAGAACGGTTCTGCTGCTATTGCTGGTAATGGTTGTCCTGCTGCTAAAGCATTTGTATTTTGTTCTAACAATATTAACCATACTGGTCTTGCAAGTGATCCAACTATACTTACACCGTGTATACCAAATGACCAGAAGAATGTAATTAAGAATACTAATAATACAACACTTGGGTAACTATCTGCTGCTGATACTAATGGAGCAACTAATTTTCCAACAAATGCATGCCAGTCAAATTTTAAGAAATAAGTGATACTTCCCATTAATATTATTATAACTGCTGTAGGAGTTAAGTTAGCGAAACTTTGTGCTACAGATTTAGGAACTTGATCAGGCATTTTAATTTTGAATCCTGATTTATCTATTAATCTATATATTTCAACAGCTAAAATACTTGTAATAATTCCAACAAACATTCCTACAGATCCTAAATAAGACATAGGGATAACTAATCCTTTTACCCCAGCTCCATCTACAGTAACGTTAACTGGTACTATAGTTAATAAGAATGATAAAGTAGCTAATATCCCTCCAGATAAACCATCTAATTTATATGATTTAGAAAGAGAGTACCCAATACCGAAAACTGCATATAATGTCATGATATACATAGACATTCTATAAGGAAGTAAGATAGTAAAGATATTTGCCTTAATAAACTCAACTATCTTCCACGATGCTGGTAATGGTGGAAATGCTAATATTAAGAAAAATGATCCCACAATAATGATTGGTAATGTTGCAACAATCCCATCACGGATTGCTCTAAAATGACGTTGCTCAGCTAATTTAGCCATAGGTGTTGATAAATGTTTGTCTAAAAATTCTGCTAATTTTTTCATTTAAATCATCCTTTCTATAATTCTATATTTTCTTTAATTTGTGCTAATAATTTTGGACCACCTAATGCAGTGTATCCCATAGGGTTAATAAGAACACATGGAACATTTACTTCATCAGCATATGCTTTTAAAGTGTCATATCTATGTCTAATTTGTGGTGCAACCATTGCAATTGCATACCCTTTTTTAACTTCTTCTTCAAAAGCTTGAGTTGAACACTCCACTACTGATACATCAATCCCATGTTTTTCACATTCTTTCTCTAATGCTTTTGCTGCAATAGCACTCGACATCCCCATTGAACAAACAAATAAAATTTTCATTTTTACCTCCTAAAATCTCACAAAACTTAAAATTAATAAAAGTATTATTATTATTGATATGGCCATAACAAAGAATCCTTTTACTAAACCTATTTTTCTTTCAATAAAATACTGTGAATATGCATAACTAAATCCAATAAAAACAGAAGTTAATATTTTAATACTCCACTCTTGATTAATATTAAATATATTTGATAAAAATAGTGCAAATAAAGCTACAAGAGTTGAACCAAATATGATTAACATTCCTGATTTATAGCTAAATTTAAATATGTCATAATCTGTATCATTCCAATTTTTTTTATTCATAATATCACTTATTTTCTAATTTATTAATTTTTTCATTCATTTTTATTATTGTTTCTGCTAAATTTCTTATCTCTATAGTCGTCATCAAATGATCTTGTGCATGAACAAACAGAACTCTAACTTCAAGATGTTCTCCATCTGCCTCTTGTCTTATTATATCTGTTTGTACTTTATGAGCATTCAATAAAAACTCATCTGCTTCTTTAAGTAAAGATTCTACTTTATCAAAGTTGCCATTTAAAGATTCTGTCATCGCTTCATAAATAAGACCTTTTGCCATACCTGCATTTGAAATTATTTCAAAAACAATCTCTTCTAATTTTTCTTCATTCATTTATCTCTCTCCTTTCATTTTTAATAAATTCCTTATACCAACTAAAACTATTTTTAGGATATCTTCTATAAGTCCCTTCACAGTTATTATTAGCATCTACGTATACTACTCCATATCTTTTATCCATCTCACAACTACCTGCAGATACTATATCTATAATTCCCCACATAAGGTAACTATGTATATCAACTCCATCTTTAATAGCTTTTTTTATTTCTATAAAATGATCATTTAAATAACTAATTCTGTAATCATCATTTATAGTTTTATCATCATTTAATATATCCTTATGACCTAGACCATTTTCTGAAATTATAACTGGTTTTTGATACCTATCATAAATATTATTTAATGATATTCTTAATCCTACAGGATCAATTTGCCATCCCCAGTCATTTGCTTTTAAATACTTATTCTTTGTTGTTAAGACTAAATTCCCTGCTGTTTTTTCTGATTCTTCGACACTTATAACTCCAGATTGATAATATGAAAAACTTACATAATCTGCCGTATTTTCTTTTAACAATTTTTCATCTTCTTCTAGCATTTCTATCTTGATATTATTTTCTTCAAAATACTCTTTAACATAACTTGGATAATACCCTCTTACTAATACATCAGGATAAAGCCATTGATTAATCTGTTCTTCTTTTAGTTTCTTTATATTATCTAAAGGATTCGCACTATTTGGATAATAACAGAAACAAGCAAACATACATGTAAATTTTGCTCTCGTTTTCTTTCTTCCTAACTCTATCGCTTTTGCACTTGCAATAAATTGATGATGTAACGATTGGAAGATAACATTTTCATCATATACTTCCTCATCATTTTCTTTCATCAAACCGATACCATTAAATGGACTAAAAAATCCTGTATTAATTTCATTAATAGGTAAAAATACTTCTATGTATTTACCCCATCTATCAAAAATTAATTCTACTAACCTCATATATATGTTTATCATTTCCCTATTTTTCCATGATCCGTATTTCAATATCAAATTAACTGGAATAGCATAATGATTTATTGTCAAAAATATTTTTATATTATTGTTATATAATTCAGTAATAAGTTTATCATAATATTTTAGTCCTTCTTCATTTGGAATTTCATCATCCCCATTTGGAAATATCCTTGACCATGAAATTGAAAATCTAAAAATATCTGGTTTTAATTCTTTTATCAACCTAATATCTTCTTCAAAAAATTCTATTCCTTTGCTTCCATACCTAAAAGGATATTTTTGATGATCTTTGTCTTTAATAGCGTCTAAAACTCTTTGCTTAGTCAGTAATCTTGTTTTAACTGTATTGTTATCAGTTCTTGGAATATACATTCTACAATCTTGACTATCCATTCCTCTATTATGAAAATCTCCTTCATATTGACTCGAAGAAATTGCTCCTCCCCATAAAATTTTTCTCATCAAAGGACCTCCTAATTTTTAGTTTTTTTATATAATGCATAATATATTATAACTCGATTTTTAAAATTATCAACTTTTTTTGAAAATTATTTTCAGTTTTTGAAACACATATCTAAAAAATTCAAACTCAACATAGATATAAGAAGATTAGAATAACAAAAGAATCAAAACGAACAGTTTCTGTTAAGCATCCATTTATATAACCTTTTTCATCTATAATTAGAATTTTAAATATATGTTTTACTTTTTACACTTTTTATTTATTTAAAAATAAATTTGTGATATAATAAAAATAAAAATTAGAAAGGAGTTTTTATGATAAAAATCCAAAGACATAATAAAATCATTGAACTTCTTAAAATCTCAGGAACTATAACTATATCTCAATTATCTAAAGAATTTAATTGTAGTGAAGAAACTATTAGAAAAGATTTAATAGAACTTGAAAATAATTCAAAATTAAAAAGAACACATGGAGGAGCATATATCGAACATAGTTTTGATAAAGGTATTCCTTTAGAACTAAGAGAAACTTTAATGAAAAAAGAAAAAAAATATATTGCTGAACTTGCTATAAAACATATTAAAAATCATAGCAGTATAATTCTAGATTCTAGTACAACTTGTATAGAACTTGCAAAAAAAATTTATGAATCTGACTTAGAAATTACAATAATCACAAATTCATTACAAATTGCTAATATATTTTTAAAATCTAATCATGTAAAATTAATTATTTTACCTGGAACTTTAAATTCTAAGTATAATTCTATGTTTGATTTACATACTCTAACATTTTTAGAAAATATTAAAGCTGATATTTCATTTATTAGTTTCCCCACTATAAATATTGAATTTGGATATGGCGATAATAGTATAGAAAATCTAAAAGTTAGAGAAAAAATGCTATCAAATTCAAAAATAAAAATAGTTCTTTTAGATTCAACTAAATTCAATGATGATTCAGCTGTATTTTTTACTAAAATAAAGAATACAGATATCATAGTAACAGATAAAAAAATAGATAAAAAATGGGTTGTTTTTTTTAAAAAAAATAATATAAATATAGTCTATTAAAATTATTTAAAAATTAGTAACCATAAGGCGATAAGTTTCAAAATTTATTGCCTTTTTTTAATAAAAATAAAAAGGAATTACCCCTAATCAAATTAAGAATAATTCCACAAATCTATAAACTAATTATTTTTTTTATTTTTTATAAAAGGCTCTCTTAACCAAGTATATATAAATACTAAAACACAAAATACTGCCATTGGAATTAGTGCTCCTTCACTTTTCAAGAAATCCCAACTTGAGAAGAATCCTATTAAATATATCATAATACTTATTGCTGGTATTACATACATTGCCCATACTGGTAATTTAAATTTAGCATTTTTATATGCTTCAGGTTTTTTACTAATTAAAAACATCACAGCTATTACTGGGAATATTGAAAATATTAATCCAATATTTGTTCCAATAACAGAAATTGCTCTTATTTCTTTTCCTAATATTATTGGAATCATACCCACTATATAATACATTAATAATAAATAATGTGGTGTATTATATTTTTTATTTTCTTCAGCCATCTTTTCAGGTAACCATCCATCTTTAATAGCTGCTTTTATTCCTTTAGTTGCCCAAGAAAAAATTGCATTTAATGAAGAAAGTAATGCTGCCATTCCTCCACCAATCATAAATACTAAATACATCCATCCTGGAAGTATTTGTTTTGCAACAACACCTAAATTTTGGAATTTTATTTCTTCTATAGGAAGTACTCCTGCTGCAACTATTGCTATTAGGAAATATAAACATGAAACTAATAAAGTTGAAATTATCATTGCTATTGGTATATCTCTCCCTGGATTTTCACAATCTCCTCCAAATTCTGATAAGAATTCTGCACCTATTAATGCAAATCTTACTAAAACTGAAGCTGATAAGAATGTTGCTAATCCATTAGGCATTACATTATCTTTTACAAAAAATGAACTTACATCTTCAACTTGAGGTAATCCATAAAATACAAAAGCTATTAAAGATATCACTAATACAAATACAACTCCTCTTTGAATTAAAACAGAGGTTTTAAGTCCTCTTAAATTAGCAATAAATACAAAAGTCATAACAATTGCAGCTAAAATAGTCGTATTAATACTTGGCCATAACTGAGAAGCAAAATCTGCAAATCCAATTGCATATTGAGCTAATATAAACTGACCAAAAACTAATAATGCAACATAGAAAAAGGCTGTTTTACTACCTATAAGATCCCTAACATATGTATACATACCCCCAGAATTTGGTATTGCAGATCCTAAAGCAGCTACTGCTATAGTTGGAATAATAACTATTACTCCAGCCACTAAAAATGAAATAGCTACACCTTTTCCTGTCATTCCGATGGCTATTCCAAGTAAAACCATAATTCCTGAACCAATAATTTGACCAACTCCCATAATTAAAAGTTCAGTTAGATTTAACTTTTTCATTTAAAACCTCCTATAATTTAATATTAATTAATGCATCAAGTGCAATTTCTGCACATTTTTCAACTGTATTTTTTAAAAGTTCAGGATCTGGATCATTATCTTCTGCAGAATTTAATACCGCTAAAGCATTACCATCTACTGCTAATATAGAACCTGATTTAACTCCGTACATACTAGCTGCTGTATAAAGAGCAGCTACTTCCATTTCAAGTGCTATTGCTCCTGCTTTAGCTTGAAGTTCAGTATTGGTTTCTAAAAGTCCTCCATAGAAAGCTCCTTGAGTAACTATTATACCATTATGTACTTTTATTCCAGTTTTTTTTGAAATTTCAATTAATTTATTTGTTACATCTAAGTCAGCTACTGCAGGAAATGATACTGGAACATATATATTAGATACTCCCTCTTCTTTTGCTGCTGCTGTTGCTATAACTATATCTCCAGCCTTAATATTAGAATTTAAAGAACCACAAGTTCCAAGTCTCAATAATACTTTTGCACCACCTTTAATAAGACTAATAAATGATAACATTGCTCCACTTGCTCCAACACCATGAGAAGATATATTTATCGGAACTCCTTTATATTCTCCATAATATGTCCAATATTCTCTACCTTGAGCTAAACATTTCATATTATCTAATCTTTCTGCTAACATTTTTGCTCTAAATGGATCTCCACAAACCAAAACTCTTTCTTCTATATCCCCTTTTTTTAATCTAATTCCTGGTAATAATTCTTCCATTACATCTCCTCTTTACTTAAAAAATTTTTCTGATAAATTTATTAACATTTCTCCATTAGTAATGCCTTTTCTATTTTTAATTAAAAATATTCCTAATTCTACTAAAGATCTTTCTAATTTTATTTTTTTATTAATGTCACTTACTGCGCTTACTTCTTTTACCTTAGCATCTCCTACAGTTCTTCTAATAATTTCTGTAGCAGCATACCCTATAGAATCAGAAATAACATTTTCCATATATTCTTTTTTAAATTCTTCTACTTTATATAAAGGAAAAGTAACTATTTCATCATATTTTTTAGAAAATTTATCTATAAACATATCTAAAATATCTTTTATTGTATTACTAATATACGATACAAATTCTTTATTTTCTCTTTCATAAAAAGCATTTGCATATGCAAAAAATAAATTTCCTATAACATTTCCTATATCATAACCTATTGGGCCATAAAATGCAAATTCTGGATCTATAATTTTTATTCCCTTTTCATTAATAAATATAGAACCTGAATGTAAATCACCATGTATTAACCCTTGAGCATAATTCATAAATTTATTTCTTAAAACTGCAACCTCTTTATGTAATTTTTCATCTTTATATAAAAGATTTTCAAAATATTCTAAATTTTCATTTGTTATTATATTTCTATTTTTATAATTATAATATGGTTCTGTAAACACTAAATCTTCAGAGATATCACAAAGTTCAACATTTACAAATTCTTTAACTCTTTCTTTTTTTATATCTCTTGGTAAAACTAAATCTGTTGTAGGTAATAAAGAATCTACTAAAAATGTCGATATTTCATTTGCAAAATTTAAAAACATTTTATCATTTAAAAACTCTGTTCTTAAATTTTTATACTCTCCTATATCTTCCATTACAAGAGCATACATATTTTCATCATAATGATAAATTTTAGGTATATAGCTTGGACATAATTCAGATTCAATCTTCAAAATTAAATATTCTATTTTATTTCTATTTAAATCTAAAGGTCTTCCTGATGAGCGAAGTAATTTATCTGCTTGTTTTACAATAATAGATTTATTACTTTTTTCACCTCTTACTCTAAATACGTAATTTATATTTCCATCTCCTATTTCACTAGAGATTAAATTTTCATCTTTTTCAAAAAAATTAACATTATCTTTAATATATTCTTTTACTGTTTCTAAATCTAATAAAAAATGTTTTGAATATTTATTCATAAAAACAACCTCCTAATTTTTTTTGAAAGGCACACCCATAACTATAAATAAAACACCAAATACTATCATCAATATTGAATACCATACATATGGAATTATTGATGCAGGGGATATTTGAGCTATAGCTCCTGCTGTTAAAAGTTGTCCAGCATAAGGCATTAAACCATTAAATGCTGATGAAAAAATATCTAATATACTTGCTGTTTTTTGAGGAGTAATATCAAATTCTTTAGATATATCTTTAGCTATAGGTCCAACTGATATTATTGCTATTGTATTATTAGTTGTTGCTAAATCTACAAGTGAAACTAATGCCGCTATACTCAATTCTGCACCAACTCTTGTTTTCATTCCACTTGATAATTTATTAAGAAGCCAATCTATTCCACCTAAATATTTCATTATTTCAACTAATCCACCAACAAAAATTGCTATTATAGCCATATCTTGCATCCAACCCATACCTCTATGAATTATTTTAAATGATTCAACAAAAGTAAAATCTGAATGAATTATTCCTATTAAAACTCCTGATAAAACTGAAATTGTCATACTTGGTATTACATGTACTCCAAATAATGATAAAGAAATTATTAAAATATATGGCACTAAATTAATATAGTTAATCGCTCCACTTGCATCTATAGAAGCAGCATTTACTGGCCATAATGCTAATCCAATTATTGTTATTATAACTGCTGGTAATACCATAAATAAATTTGCTTTAAATTTATCTTTCATATTTATATTTTGAGTTGTTGTAGCTGCAATTGTAGTATCAGATATAAATGATAAATTATCTCCAAACATCGCTCCACCAACTACTATTCCAGCAACTAAAGCCATTGAAACATTAGTTTTTTGAGCAATATTTACAGCTATAGGCATTAAAGCTGCAACAGTTCCCATTGAAGTTCCCATAGCAAAACTTAATATACACCCTATGATGAATAATCCTGGTAAAATTAATTTAACTGGTAAAACACTAATCCCTATATTTGTAACAGTATCTGTAGCGTGCATTGCTCCCGCTACTGAATAGAATGCTCCAGCTAACATATATATTATTACCATCAATATTAGAGTTTGTTCTCCTCCACCTCTACAAAAAAGATCAACTCTTTCACTAAAACTCATTTTTTTAGATACAGGACTATTTAGAAATAAAGAAATTCCTGATGCTAAAAACATTCCTATAAGTAAGGGAAAGTTACTAAAATCCCCTGTTGCTATTCCCATAATAAAATAAACAATTAAAAATGTTAATAATGGAATTAATCCAATAAAACTACCTTTTTTCATAGTTGGTCTCCTTTAAATTGCTAAATTTAATATTTTTATAATTTCTTTTGAAGAAAGTGGTATATAATGGCCTATTTTCATTCCATCATTTTTAGTTGCCTTTAATGCCATTAATTCAAACTTATCACTAGTTATATCAAATTTTGAAAGTCTCGTTCTAAGACCAAAAGATATATATTTTTCTTCTAATTTATCTGCTAAAATTAAAGCCATTTCTTCTTTTGTATAATTATTATAATCTATATCAAACAATCTATTTGCAAGCTGTGCAAATTTATCAGGAGCCTCTTTAGACATGTATCTAATATATGCTGGTAATACAAGTGCCATTCCTTCTCCGTGAATTATATTATATTCATGAGATATTTCATGTTCTATTCTATGACTTGCCCAATCAGAAATTCTACCTGAATCTAATAAATTATTATGTCCAATTACTGAAATAAAGAAAATTTCTCCTAACGCATTAATATCTGTTTTATCTTTTAATAATCTATCTGCATTTAAAAATAAAGATTTCAACATTCCTTCTATCATATAATCTGTTGTGTCAACATTTTTTTCCATAGTGAAATATCTTTCTAATAAATGTGAAGAAATATCTGCTATTCCTGAAAATAAGAAGAAATTAGGTAATCCTTTTAAGTATTCTGGATTAAGTATAGCAAATCTTGGAATTAAAAAGTCATATTCTATTCCTAATTTATTATCTGAACTTGATAAAATTGAAGCGTTTGATGTTTCAGAGCCACTTGAAGCTATTGTCGAAATAACTCCTATAGGTAAGGCCTCTGTTGGTACGTCCTTATACATATAAAAATTCCATACATCTATATCACTTTTAGCTCCTACTGCAACTGCTTTTGCTGTGTCAATACTTGATCCACCTCCTATAGCAAGTATAAAATCAATATTTTCATCTTTACATATATCAACTAATTCTCTCACAAGTTCAACTTTTGGATTTGCAACAACTCTATTTTCATAAAAATAATTTATATTTAATTCTGAACATGTTTTAATAACTTCATCATAAATACCTAAATCTTTTATAAAATCACCACTTGTAATTATCAATAAATTTTTAACATCATATTTTTCTAAATTTTCCTTTAGATAAGTTAATGAATTTACCCCAAATATTATTTTTGAATCATTCATAAAATTAAAATCTAACATATTTCTCACTCCTTATTTTAAAATTTTAGGAACCCCTATTGTTTTTGAATAATAATATATCTTAGCTGCATCCTCTACATATTCTGCTGCCATAAATGCTTCTTCTATATCTTTACCACAACTTATCGTTCCATGATTTCCTAAAAGACACGAATTTCTATCTTCAAGATATGGAAGTATGACTTCACCAAGTTCTTCAGATCCTGCAGGTTTAAATGGTGCAACCTTCAAGTCTCCTCCTAAATACGGTCTCATCTCAACCAATATTAAAGGTATATCCTCATAAACTACAGCCATAGCTGTTGCAAAAGTAGAATGTGTATGAACTATTGCATTATATTTTGGATATTTTTCATAAACACTAATATGCATTTTCCATTCTGATGATGGTCTTTGCCCTTTAATATATGGTTCTCCCTTAGAATTTATCTCTACTATATCATCTTTTGTTATCTCATTATATGACATAGAACTTGGTGTTATGAAAAAACTATCTTCTTTATCAGAATTTCTTATACTAATATTTCCGCTTGTTCCTGCAACAAGCCCTGTATTATAAAGTTTTCTTCCTGCATCAACCAATTTTTCTCTTATATCCATTTTTTACCACCTTTTTAATAAAATCTTTTAACTTCATTTTCAAAATAACTTTCTAAATCAAAAGCTGAATATATTCCATTATCAGTTACTATCCCACTTATTAAATATGGTGGTGTAATGTCAAATGAAGGATATATTGCTTTAGATTTTTCATGAGTATGATTACCTAAAACAAGAGCTGGATCTCTCATTTCTATAGTTATATCATTTTCTCCAAATTTATCTACATCCGGTATTCCTGTAACATAATATGGTACTCCAAATTCTTTAGCAAGTAATGCAATTTGATATGTACCTATTTTATTTGCTATATACCCTCCTCTAGTTATGGTATCTGCAGCAGATGTAAACACATTAATTTTTTCATATTTCATGGCATAAGCTATCATATTATCAGTAAGAATAGTTGTATCAAATCCCATTTCTGCAAAGCATGTAGCTGTTAATCTTGCTCCTTGATAATATGGTCTAGTTTCTGCACAATATATTTTAACATTTTCCTTTTTTTCCTCTTTTAACAATCTTGTTAACATCCCTATAATTGTCTCTCCAAAACATTGAGTTAATATTCTATCTCCATCTTTTATTTGTTTTGAAAGATTTTTACCTACTTTTTCCATAATAGAGTATCTTCTATTTAAAGAATTAATTGTTTCATTTTTTATTGCTAAAGCTACATTTTCATTATTATTTATTGCAACTTTAGCAACTTCTAAACAACCTTTTGTAATTTTTTCCATTCTATTTGCAGTAGTTGGCCTAGCATGAGATAAAACATAACTTGCATTCTCTAAATACTTGATTTGTTCTTCTTTTGACAAATCCTTACATTCAAAAGCAGCTAATGCCATTCCCATTCCAACTGCAGTATAAGGTCCTGCACTTTGAGTAACCATATCAGCTACTGCTTGAGCAACTTCTTCAAATTTATTACATGTAACAAATTCAACTTTTTCAGGATATATTCTTCTATCCAAGATTTTTACATATCCTTCTTCATAAAACCAAGCTATATTTTCATACGTCAACATAAAAGGTAAATTATAGTCTTGTCTTTCCATTTTATCCTCCTAAATTAAATTTATTTCTATAATTAGTATACCTTAAAAACCCAAAAAGTCAATAATATTTCCAAAAAAAAACATTTTTTTCAAATAAATTCCAAATTTTATAAGATATAAATTATTAATTAGTTTATTTTTTGAAAAATCTATTAACTAAATTTTTATACTATAAAAAAATACTAGCAATTTGGCTAGTATTTTTTATATTATATTAATTCAAGTAAATTTTTATCTCCGTATATTTTTTGCCAATCTGATTCAAATTTTTCCATACTCCAATCTGTATATGGATGATAAATTAATTTATCAAACACTTCTGTTCCTATTGTAACTGATTTGGCTCCTGCTAGCATTACTTCATGTACTTGTCTAACATTCTTAAATGATGCACCAAATATTTTAGGTTCAAATACTCTATTAAATCTCTTCAAACATTCTTCATCACTTATTTTAATATTATTTAGTATTTTTTGAGCATCTTTAACTATTTCTACTCCACTTTCTCCTATATTATCTGACCTATTAATATATGGAGCCATATATTCTGCTCCAGCTTCTGTTGCCATTATTATTTGTTGTGGCGATAATATTCCTGTCGCTGTTATCTTATACCCATCTTTTGATAATATCTTCATTGCTTTTATACCTTGTTCTGTTACCGGTATTTTAGCATATATATTTTCTCCAAAAGTTTTTACAAGTAATTTAACTTCCTCTATCATTATTTCTGCAGTTTTTCCTGTTACTTGTATATGTATTAATTTATCTTTACCAAGTATTCCTTGTATTTCTTCTATCATTTCTTTAAAGTTTCTATTTTCTTTTGCTACTATACTTGGATTAGTAGTTATTCCCATTATTGGATAAATATCATTTATTCTCTTAATATCTTCTATATTTGCTGTGTCTAAAAAGTATTGCATATATTTAACCTCCTATTATTACTCTAAATCCTTTTGATTCTACATACTCTTTTATTTGTGAAACTATTTTTTTTGATGGTAATTCAACCTCACTTAACTCATAAATTCTATCTAATAATTCATATTTAGATGCTCCATAATTATGATATGGTAGAATATGTATTTCTTCAATATTATTTTTTGAAACTATCTCTAATATTTTATCAATATTTTGAATATCATCAGTATAACCAGGAATAAAAGGTATCCTAGGAATAACATGATTATTTTTACACGCCTCTTCAAAATTTTTAATAATTAAATTAGAATTCCCACCAATAACTTTTTTTGATTTTTCATTATCCATTATTTTTAAATCAAATAGGACTGTATCTGTATTTTCAAGTATTTTTTTAAATAATTCCGTATTCCCGAAACCACATGTTTCTATTGCAGTATTAATATCATTTTCTTTAATTTTCTTTAAAAATTCTATTACAAATTCTGGTTGAGATAATATCTCTCCTCCAGACAATGTTACTCCTCCTCCAGAAGTATTAAAAAATATTTCATCTTTCAGTACTTCTTTAAGCAATTCATCTACAGTATAATATTTCCCTATTTTTTTATATTTCCCACAGTTTAGTTTATCCTTCATATTTTCAATTTTAAAGCTTTGTGATTCAGGATTTGAGCACCAGGGGCATGATAAAGGGCAGCCTTTAAAAAATACTATTGTCCTAATTCCTTCACCATCATTTAATGAAAATCTCTGTATATTAAAGATTAAACCCTCTTTTTTATCTTTCATTTCTTCTCCTAATTATATTACAAATTATGTTCAGTTCTATGAATGATATCATCTTGTATTTTCTTATTTAATTCACTAAAAAACGCACTATATCCTGCAACACGTACTACTAAATTAGCGTATTTTTCAGGGTTTTTTTGAGCTTCTTTTAATGTTTCTATACCTATTACATTAAATTGTATATGTGTTAATTTTAATTTCATATATGCATAAACAAAGTTTACAAAATTATTTATCCCCTTATCGTCCTTTAATGCAGACGGACTAAATTTAACATTTAATAAACTTCCGTTTGTTAATAATACATTATCTAACTTACTTAATGATTTTAATACAGCTGTTGGTCCAAAAACATCTCTTCCAAACATAGGAGATAGACCTCCATCTGCAAGTTGTTCACCTTTATATCTTCCATCTGGTGTAGCACCAACTACTTCTCCTAAAGGAATATGAGCAGAAACTGTATATGATCCAGGAGTAAAAATTCCGCCTCTTGGATTAGTATATTTTTCTACTTCCTTACAATAAAATCTTAATATCTCTGCACTAATGTTATCAACATCATCAATATCATTACCATATTTATTAGCATTATTAATGAAATTATATCTCATCTCTTGATATTTTTCACCTTCAAAATTATTTTTCATTCCATTTAATACTTCATCAAAAGTGTATTTTCCTTGGTCAAATACAAAAGTCTTTAATGCCATCAGTGAATCTGATAAATTTGGTAATCCAATTCCTTGCACTCCAGAAAAATTGTATTTTGCTCCACCCTCTGTAATGTCTTCACCTTTTTCAATACAATTTTGCATTAATGTTGATAGTAATGGAACAGGAGCATATTTTCTATGTCCTAAATCAACTAAATTACTTCCTTCCGCCATTAACGAAACATAATATGCTATTTTATTTTTAATTTCTTCAAATACATCATTAAATGTTACTTCTTTATTTTCAAATGAATATAATACTTTTTCCATTATTTTCATTATATTCAACATTGCAATATCATGTAAACCATATAATTTCCCTGGAAGTGATAATTCAACACATCCAACAACTGAATAATCTCTTGAATCTTCTAAAGATACACCACGTGATAAAAATGACTGTATTATTACATCATCATTGAATAATTGAGGAATACCTGTACCTAATGCTATTGTTTCACATGTTTTTTTTATGAATTTTCTTGGTTCAATATCATTAACTCTTACACCAAAGTTTGGTTGAGGTAATCTAATATCTTGATATGCATCTAAACATAAATATGATAACTCATTTACAGCAGATTGACCGTAAATTGTAAGTCCTCCAAGTAAAGCAGTATAACCTGAAGGGAATCCTGCAAAGAATTTAGCTGAATTTTCACTTCTTAACAAGACTACATCATTTGTTTTTACATAAAAAGCTTCTAGATATTCTTTTAAAATTTCAGGATCTTTTCCATCTTCAATATCTTTTTGATAAAATTTCCATAAATATTGATCAAATCTTCCTAATGAAATTGAACTTGCATTCGATTCCATCTGTAATATAATACTTGTATACCACAAAAGTTGTAATGCCTCTATAAAATTTGTTGCAGGTTTTTTTGAAACATGTTTAGAAACTTCTAACATCATTTTTAATTCTTTTTTTCTATTTTCATTCTCTTCTTCTAATATTAATTTTTCAATTAAAGATACATATCTTTCTATATGTTGTATCGATGCTCTTAAAGTTATTGATGAAGCTTTCAAAAAATTATTTTCAGGATTTTCTTTCAATTTTTTTTCAACCTCTAAAACTAAGTTTTCAAATCCCTTATTTAAAATTAATTCAAAATCAGGTATAATATGTCCTTGACCTTTATCTGTTTGATTTAAACTAAACACTTTCTCATTTACTGCTAATTGAATTTCTTCTCTTACTATTCCATTTAAGGAATCTTTTAATGATTTACCTGACCAATACGGATATAACTCTTCACAAAATATTTTTTTATCATGTTCAGTAAAAATAAATTGATCTTGTGGCCTATTATGTATTGTATCTTTTTCCTTATATATCCAATAAGGATCCATTTCAGGAGAAATAATTCCACTTCTTGGCTTAATAGTTCTATTTCCAGCAATTATTTCATTTTCTCTAATAGAAATTTCCATTTTTTCTAAAATATTTTTTGTAGCAAGAGCTCTTCTTATTATTTCAGGAAAACCTTCAGTTTCTTTATGACTTTCCGTATAAAGCAAAGCCCTTTCAATTGATATTTCTCTCTTATTTTTAAATAAGTCTTCTTTTAAATTTTGAATTCTTTGATTCATCAATATACCTCCAAGACTAGTATTTCAATATAATATTACCTCGTTTTTCTTGTTTTGTCAATATCTTTATTGTTTTTTATTGTTTTATGATAAATATTGATAATATCGTAATTTTAAGATATACTATAAATAAATCTTTAAAGAAGGTGAATATATGTTTGTTCAAGAACGTTTGGATAAAATTATTAACTTAATAAATGAAAACAAAAAAGTAAAAGTCAATGAATTAAGTGAATATTTTAATGTTTCAAAAGATCTTATTAGAAAAGATTTAGCTAAATTAGAAAATGCTGGACATTTAAAAAGAACTTATGGAGGAGCAATTAAAGTTAGACATTCAGCTGAAACAATAACAATTACATCTAGAATTTCAAAAAATGTTGAAAATAAGAAAAAATTAGCAATCAAAGCACTAAATGAAATTAAAGAAGGAGATTTAATATTTCTTGATATTTCTTCAATTAATTATATTTTAGCTCAAGAAATAATTAAAAATAATATGAATATAACTATTATTACTAATATGATAGATATTATGCATCTATTTTCTACAAATATTGATACAAAAACTAAAGTTATCGGAATTGGTGGACATTGCAATAAAATTATAGGTGGCTTTGTTGGATTATCTTCAGTTGAACAAATAAAAAAATATAATATTACAAAATCATTTATAGGAACCATTGGAATAAATATTGATTCAGGTATTGTTTCTACTTATGAAGAAGATGATGGTTTGACTAAAAAATGTATTATAGAGGGTAGTAAATTTAAATATTTAATTACTGAAAAATCTAAAATAGAACAAGATGGTGAATATATTTTTGCCTCTTTAACTGATTTTGATTCTATAATAATTGATTCTGATTTAAATAATAAGATAAAAAATAAAATAAAAAAATTTGATATTAATATAAAATAAGGCCTTTAAAGGCCTTATTTTACACTAAAAAGTTATATCTAACTCTATGCTTTCATTATTTTCTTCTTTTTTTTCTATAACTTCAGATATTGGTTTTTTTAAGAAAGAAACCATTAATGCCGTTACAACACTTCCTACAATTATTGCAATTATATATCCAAATCTATTTGTAACAACTGGCAATACTATTAATCCTCCCCAAGCTGCATTATTAGTTGCATTTAATAATAAAGATGTTACCGAAGCTGCTGCTCCACCAACCATTATTGATGGAATTACTCTAATAGGATCTGCAGCTGCAAATGGTATTGCACCTTCTGTTATTCCAACACTTCCCATAATTAATGCTGCCTTTCCAGATTCTTTTTCATCAACTGTAAATTTATTTCTAAATAAGAATGTAGCTAATGCTAATCCAATTGGTGGTGTACAAATCGCTGCTCCTACTGCTGCCATTATATTAGGAGATGTTTGAACTGTTGCTGCAGCAAAGAAAAATGCAACTTTATTTAATGGACCTCCCATATCAAATGCAATCATAGCTCCTAAAATTAACCCTAATACAATTTTAGAACTATTTTGCATTCCTTGTAACCATTCAGTTAATCCTGCCATAAATGTACCAATAGGTTCACCTATAACTAATAAAACTATCATCCCTGCTACAAATGACCCAACCAGAGGAATAATAAATATTGGCATTACTGAAGATAATACTTTTGGAACTTTAATTTTCTTTAAATAATATACAACTAATCCAGCTAATATTCCCCCTATAATACCTCCTAAAAATCCTCCTCCTTTATTATTTGCTAAATATGCTGCAATCATACCTGGTGCTATTCCTGGTCTATCAACCATTGAAAAAGCAATAAATCCTCCAAGAACCGGAACAAACAATGTTAATCCTGCAATACCTATATCCGACATACTCTTTAAAAATCCAGTTTCAGGTACAGCAGCTTTACCTGATAGCATTACTGCTATAGCTAATAATACTCCCCCTGCTACAACAAATGGAATCATATATGAAACCCCTGTCATTAAATGTTGTTTCATGTTTTTTAATAGATCTTTCATAATAACATCCTCCTGTTAATTTTTCACTATTTTATTATTTTCTATTATTAATTGCTTCTTCTATTTTTGTTACTAATGGAGCAGCTTTTTTAACTAAATCGCTTATTCCAACTCTAACAATTGGTTTTCCATTAAATCTTTCAGTATTTTTTAATCCAATATCAGTCGTTAATACAATTACATCTGCATCTTTAACATCATCCATTGTAATTTCATTTTCAATCCCTATTTGTCCTTGTGTTTCTACTTTAACTTCGTGACCTCTTGCTTGTCCTGCTTTTTTTAATGCTTCTGCAGCCATATATGTATGGGCTACTCCAGAGGGACATGCTGTAACTCCTAAAATTTTCATCTCTATCACCTTTCTTTTTTATTTATCTATCTTGTTTTGAATATTTATTTAATAATTCTATAACTTCACTTTTTTCTTTTGCATTATCTAATTTTTCTCTAAATTCATCTTCTAATATTGAAGTTGATAATTTTATTAATATTTCTAAATGTTCATTTCCAGCATTTTTATCAGATACTCCAATCATAAATATATGTTTTACTTGTTCTTCTTCATCCCAAGAAATTTCATTTTTTAATCTAGCGTAAGCGATACATGCTTTATTTACACAACATGATTTCCCATGTGGAATTGCAAAAGAATATCCAACAGCTGTTGAAAAACTTGCTTCTCTTTCAAATAAAGAATTAATATATCCTTTAATTGCATCACATTCCTCGTTATTTTCATCACAAGTTGGTAAACAGCATAACTTATGGTCCTCATGAATTAAACACGCCATTTTTTTAATAACTTCTTCTTTACTATTAGCTTCTAAATCTAAACAAATTAGTTTTTCATCAATTAAATCTTTAACTTCAGTCATAATATCACCTTCCATATTTATATCTCCTATTAACAATATATCTCGATTTATTGTTTTGTCAAGATATTTATTTATTTTTCTTATTATTTATTTTTATTTATTATTTATTTATAACAAAAAATCCCCATTTTGGGGATTTCTCTATAAATTAAAGAAAGAAAAATATCAAATTATAAACTTATGTTTTCTTCTGTTTCTATATCAAAGATATGTGCTTTACTCGTATCAAAGTAGAATCTCTCACTTCCATGTTTGTTTGTATCACTTATTCCATCTACATTCATTCTACATGTCATTT
>NZ_WOEI01000029.1 GCF_009733925.1 Streptobacillus canis
AGTTTTACAGCTTTATCATAGATTGTTGGTTCGATTTCTCTAATTCTTCCTACTCTTCTTACTTTTTTTTATTCATAATAAAAGGCTTATACTAAAAATTATATTTTTCAATTTACAGACTTATTTCAATACTCTCTTTTTAGGCCATTTTGTTATGCCTAAATTTAAGAGTAAATTATTAATTTTATTTCTAAATTTAGACTTGACTTTTAATAGTTAGTCTTATTTCTCTTTTCAACTTCCTCATTTTCATTAAATTTACTCTCTCTATAGTCAGTATCTAAAATAAAAATCAAATATAATTGTTATTACTTTTTTTATTTTAATTTCTCTAATTTTTTTATTGCAGATTTTGCTAATCTTCTGTTTAATATACTATTATGTTGTAAAAAAGGTTTTATTTTATCTATAACACTTACATCTTTAAACATTCCTAAAGCATATATTGCATGAGAATTTACATCTTCATCTTCTAATAATTCTATCAATATTTTTTTTACTCTTTCTTCTTTATATCTATACATATAATTCACTATCATCTGTCTATCTGTTCCATTTGTTTTATCTGTAATTATTTCTAAATATTCATCTATATATTCATTATTACCTATTACACCTATTGCATTCCCTACTGCCCACCTATCTGAATTTGGATATATTTTTAATTCTTTAAATAGCATTATCAATCTTGGAAGTGCTTCTTTATATCCTTTTACTGTAAGGCATCTTGCAATCCATGATTTATCACTTGGATCAGAAAGTTTATCTATCCATTTTAATAAAACTGGTATTATTTTTTTATCTTTAGATCCTATTTTTAGTATATCATCTGTTGTATTAAAATTATAGCCATATTTGTTTACTTCTTCTATCAGTTCTTTTCTTTCTTTTTTGTATATTAATTCCATTTCATTTTTTCCCATTTTTATTCTCCAATATATTTAAATATTATATTCCCTTTTTCAATTTCTTTTAATAATTCTGAATTTAATTCATTTCCATTTCTTATCTCTAATATAAATTTATATCCATTTTTTTTTGCCCACAAATTAAAATCTTTAATTTGATTTGTATATCTTAATTTTGAAACATCCTTTATCTCTCTTAATATTTTTTTGTCATTTAATAGTTCATCTGGAATTCTTGACTTGGCTGTTTTTGTTATAGATTCTATTTTAGTTTTCTTTATGTTAGGATTAATTCCAGCATCTATTTCTGCTTGTTTCCCCTTTTTTTTATTTAATTTTAATTGTTTTTGTTTTTCTTTATCATCATTTGGTTTCTTAGGACTTCCATTAGTAGAAGAACTATTCCTATTTTCTAAATCCTCAATTGTAACTCCATCTTTTGAGTTTTTTATACTATTATTTATACGTTCTAGCTCTTCTATTACTACTTCATCTTTAAAATCTTTACTAGTTCCAAATACTCTAGAAATATTGCCATTTTTAATTAAAAATCCATAATTAACATTCAAGTAAGGTGTGTTATTAGACATCTCTATTCTTGGATAGTTATTTAATATATTTCCTGAAAAATCATTTATATTAGTATTGCTTATTCCTGAAAATGATTCTCTAAATGTTATACCCCCTCCACCAAAAAGATCTGTCTTCGTATCTTTCATTTGTAATGTTGCTGAATGTTTTCTAATTTCTTTTTCTTCTCTGTCGCTTAATTCTATTTCTAACTTAGTTTTTCCACCTTCTAATTTAAACTTATTTTTCTCTATATTTGATGATTTATCATCATCTTCTTCATTAATATATGTCCATCTATTTGTTTCATAAGATGATAAATTCTTGATATCTTCTAAATTCTCTAAATCAACTTTAGATATGTCTATAAATAAATTATTATCTTTATCTGTAGCTGCTACATATGGTCTATATTCTTTATAGTTTATACTATTAAATTTTTCACCTTTTAAATTTGCTATACTTTGAATGTATTTTTCTATTCTAGATTTTTTTGAAACTTCATCTATCTCATTTAATATTTCTTCTTTTTCTATTTTTAAATCTGTTTCAGTTTCTATATTTAGTCCATATATTTCTTTTTTTAATTCTTTATCAAATTTAAGTTTATTATTTACAGTATTTTTAATAGCCTTTACATAAGCCCCAGGTGTCCCTAACACATTCTTAAAATCATCTATTACTTTATCTCTGTTTTCTTTATGTATTAATTCTAAATGAGCATTATACTTCTTACCATCTACCTCTATTTCTGAACTTGTTATCTTTCCCTCTTTACTTAATCCTATTCCAAATCCATTTCCTTTATGTGAAATACTTCCTTTTCCACCTAAAACTTCTTTACCTGATAAATCTACTCCTAAACCTATCCCTGTATCATTTACCTTTACATTACCTTCTACCCCAGTAACTCCACTCATCCCTGCTGATATTGAAAATCCTAAGTCTAAACTTGATTTATCTTCTCTTTTTTCATCTTTTTTATCTTCTTTTATTACTTTTTCACTATTTATCTTTATATTTTCAACATTTAGCTTATTCTTACTATATGTCTTCTCATCTAGTGAATATCTCTTATTATTATACCTTGCTCCTACTGTCCCACTAACTGTTATAGGATTAAATGATAAATCTACTCCACCACCATCTGTTTTATCTGATACTGTCTTAGTGCTCTCTCCTTGTAATAAATGAGTTTCTTTTGAGTTTATTTCTAAATTTTCTCCATTTATTTCTTGATTAACTAAAGTTACTTTTTCTTTTGCATTTAACTTTATATCTCTTACATCTATTTTACCTTGTATACTTTCACTAGAATTAGAAACTAATCTTCTATTACTTCCTCCTGCACTTAATCCTACACTTACATCTACTAATTTATTTGGATTTATTGCCCCACTTATTACCTTATTTACCTTATGTATATTTGAAGCTATATTTAAAGCATTATCTACTCTTCCATTAGTAAACATCTCTTTAGTATCTGCTGCTATATCAAGTAAACTTGATCCTACATTTGCTGATAATCCTATATTAAAGTTTTTTGACTTTACATTTTCTGTTATACTATTTTTTACATCTTTTAATAATATATTTTCTGCATTAATTTCAAGTTTTTCTGCTAATATATCTGCACTACTTATTACATCTTTTCTTGCTTTAATATCTATTTCTTTTGATGATACATTTGATTTATATGATAATTTACTATCTTCATTGCTCTCATCTTGGTTTAATGAATATCCAAGTTTTGTATTTACTCCTCTTAAACCTACCTTTAAATCAAAATTTACTCTACTATCATTTAAATAATCTTCTCTAGATATATTTACTTTTTCTTCTAATATTTCTACTTTATCTGCATCTATATTTATTTTTTCATTTGAAACTATATTAGATCCTTTTACTAATACATCACCTTTACCTATTTTAACATTTTTACCTAATATATTACTAGAATTTACTTCTTCATATTTTTGCCTATTTTCTATCTTAGTCTTATTTTTAATAAATACATTTTCATTTATTTCTTCTTTTGTACTTTCTGTTTTATTTGCTATAAGTTCTAAGTTATCACTATTAATTATTATATCTTCTTCTGCTAATATATTACTTCCTAATATCACAGTATTATTTGAATCTATCTTAATATTTTTAGCTAGTATATTACTTGATATATTCTTTTGTAATTTTTGTTTCTCATTTACTAAAGATTTCCAATATATTGTATCTTCTAAATATGTTATTTCATTACTTCTTTCATCTACTATAGATTTTACAAATATATTATCTGATTTAATATTTAAGTTACTTAAAGCTTCTAATTTTGCTCCTTCTACTAATATATTATTACTTGATAGATTAATATTATCAAATAGAAGTTTTTGTTCTTTTATATTTAAATTTTTAGCATTTATTGTGATATTACTCTTACTTATTTTTTCTTCTTCTATTTCTTTGTTTCTTTTATCTTGTAATTTAAATTCATTTATTAAATATCTATTATTACTATTGTATTTAATATTATTTAAGAAATATGGATTATTTAAAAAGTTTGATAGTTTTACATATCTTGGATCATCTTCTAAATTGTATTCTATCTTCTTACCATTTATCTCTATTTCTTCTTTATTATTTATATATCTTTCATCTTCTTCTCTTAAGGTCTTTTTACTTTCATCTATGCTATATGATTTAAAGTTTACATTTTCTGCATCTATGTTAATATTTTTACCTTTAATATGAGATGGAAGTCCTTTAAGATTTACTTCTTTATCAAAACCTAAATCTCTTGTATATATTGCTTTATGATATATATCACAAGCTACAACTCCAAAACAAGTTCTATCTCCCTCATATATCATCTTTTCATAACCATCTTGAATAGTTAAAGTTTTATCACTAATACTAGATGCATTATTATATGTATTAGTCTTTATATTATTATTAACATTTGCTATTATATGTCCATCTTTATTATTTACTACATCTTTTGTAGTAATATTAATATTATTACCACTAAGTACTGAAAAGCTAGTATTTGCATCTTTGTTTTCAATAAAACCTTTAAGTATGATATTAGTATCTCCACTTCTTGTATAGTCTTCTGTTTTATCTACATTTTCATACATAAATCTTTTATGTTCTTCTTTAACTTTAGATATATTATCTCTTGTTAAAATATTTGTATATTCATCTAAATTAAAGAATACTCCTGGTTTACCTGCTCTATCTCTATTCTTAACTAATGTTTCATGGTATTTTAAAACTCTCCAATCAAATTCAGTAGGATCTATTACTACTACTTCATCATAGAAAGCTGACAGGGCATTCTTTTTTGCTTCATCTGTACTAGATTGTTTTAATGCATTATATGAATCATATTGTTCTACTACTTTTTTTATCCATTTTGATTTAACTTCTTCTTCAGTAAGTTCTTTATTATCTAAAGTAAGCCATTTCTTAATAGGGCTACCATAAGAATTTACCTTACCTATATTATTAAGGTTTTTACTTTCTAAACTTAAGATATTATCTGCATGTATTATTGCTCCATTTAGATTTGATATATTTTCTTTTGCTTTTAATGATATATTATCACTTATTAATATATTTCCATCATTTAATATATTATTGGCTTCTATACTTATACTATTATTTGATATGATTTTATCTTTATTTGTAAAATCTTCTTCTACCTTTATATCTAAGTTATCTGTTCTTATACTTTCTATATTTGCTTGTCTCTTTGATTCTAAACTTAAATCCTTTGAAGTTATACTCTTAACTCCTATTCCTGATTTAGTTGCTACTATCTTTACTACATCTCCATATACTGACCCTATTATATCTGCACTTATTTCTGTTCCTTCTTCTCCTGCATATGTTGTTACATTAAGCTTTTTTGCATATACATCAGAACTAGAGGTAAATTTATTAGCTACTATCTCTAGGTTTTCTTTAGTGTTTAACTCCTTTAAACTTTTAATATCTCCTGTTGGTTTTGTATGTCCTATTACCTTTCCATCTTCAATTATTGGTCTAGAAGTCATTAAAGACATATTATGTATATTTAAAAAACTTGCACCATCTAGTGTAATTCCATTAGGATTTGAAAGTATTACATCTAATTTATCTTTACTTAATGCCTCAAGTATTCCTTTTAGTTTACTCTCTTTTGTTCCTGTTACATCTAGAAGTGCAAGTTTTACTCTTGTTTCTTTTATATTATTATTTCCATTTATTAGTCCTGCTATATGACTCCTTGCTATATTTTTAGCATTATTAATTACTGCACCTTTTTCACTTACATTAAAGTCTTTAAATGTTGAATGACTTACACCTTTAGGACTTGGAGTCGATATATTTATTATATCTATACCATTATTACTCTTTTCTATATATACATTAGTATTACCATCTACTGTTATATTTGCATATGAAAAAAGAGAGATTGATATCGCTATAATCATACCAAAAAACTTCTTCATAACTATTACCTTCCTTTTTATTTGATTTGTTAACTGATGTTATCATGTTTTTTTATATTTGTCAACAAGAAGAAAAGGTTAGACATTTTAGGAAACATTTGAAAATAGATGGAAAATAGGGTATGTCTTTGTTTTGCTAGTTTAGAAACCAAAAAAATCTGCAAACTAGCATTTTTACTAAGTTGCAGATTGTTTTATTATTTATCTATTTTTGTTTTAGCTCTGGTGCCCATACCTACACTATATATGTTTTTATTGGCTTTAAATAGTTTTTTGTTGCCAATATAAATTAATTTTTTTTAATATTTTTTACTACTATTTTTTACCATTTTTCATTTATGCAAACTTTTCTTGTATATGTATATTATTTTTTTTAGAACATACACTCAACATAAACTATATCTATTTTATTGACTTTGAATAAGTTTTGTTGCCAATTTGTTGCCAATAAAAATTATCATTATTTTTTTATCTCTATTTTTTTTAAATTATCATTTTCTATTATGAGTGCTTCTGTATTAGAAATTGGATATAAATTTAAATTTGAAAATTTTTCAATAATTTTAGTTGATGATTCAGTAAAGGGTGGACATAAATAGTGAGGGACTACAAATCCATCTATCAATCCTAAACCAGAATAATCTTTTTGACTATATGAATTTGGAATATTATCCATTTCAGTTATATACGTAAGATCTTTTGCACAAATTATTGCACCTGCAGATTCACCAACAAATAACTTTCCTAAATTTATATGTTTTTCTATAAGTTTATCTATTCCTGTTTTTCTAATTTGATCAATTAAAAAAAATGAATTCCCACCTGAAAAATATATAATATCTACATTTTCAATTTTTTCTTTAACTTCTTCAAAAGTACTTTTTGATATATCTAATTCTATAATATTAGTTTTTAATTCTTCCCATAATTTCATTGCTGAATCGACATAACCTCTATATTCTTCATGAATTGATGCTGTTGGTATAAAAAGAACTACTTTATTCTCTACTTCTTTTTTTAAAAAAATACCTGTTCTTTCAAAATGTGAATATAAAAATATATTCATACTATTTCTCCTTCTATAATAAATTTATTTTATTTCTTTTTTTAAAAAATATTCTTTATAGCCAATCGGACTATCTTCAAGGATTCCAAATATCTCAAATCCATTCTTTATATAAAAATCTACTCCCTGAAATTCAAAAGAATCAAGATGAACTATATGACATCCATATTTTTTTAGCTTTTTTTAATATGTAATTTAACAATTTAGTTCCTATTTTTTTATTTCTATATTCTCTTTTTACCCATAATGTATCAATATAAAAAATTTTCCATAAAACAGAATATCCTATAATTCCAGCTATTATTTCATTATCTTTCTTAACTACATATGAAAATTTTTTATATGGTTCTTTTTGTTTTAATTTTAATTTTTTTTTATTATGTTCTAATAGCATTTCACTTAAATATTCTTCTTCTAAATTTGAGGATTTCTCTATATTAAATTCAAACTTCATAATTTGCCCTTTTTCCTCCTATCATTTTTTCTAGAATACATTATATTTATTCTAGCTTTACCTATTTTATTATTTTTTAATCTTAAAGGAACTTGTAGAAATTTAATATGCATCCCAACAAATGTGTCTCCAATATCAATTCCGATATCTCCCATTATTTTTTCTACAACAACTGGATTTTTAAATAATTTAAATACTTCTAAATCAAATCCTTCTGTTGGATTTTTGATTGATAATACATTTACTTTTTCTAATTTTTCATCTTTATTTAAATTTTCAGATACTTTTTATTCATAATAAACTGTATTTTAAATTCCTTTCTTATATATTTTACCTTATAATTTAAAAATTTCAAAAAAATTATTTTCCATAAATTTGATGAAATTTTCCTTTTATTTTTTCTTCCATTCTTGAAATAAAATTATTTTTATTTTCTAATCGTATATTTAATATTTTTATCTCTTGTTCTAATTCTTTTATCTTTTTATTTTGATTTTCAATTTCAAAATTTAATAATTTTATTATAATATTTTGATGTTAATTTGAGTATCAATTATATAATTTTCCATCTTTTCATTTTAGTTGTTATTTGACACTTCCTTCCCTAACATATTTTTTTAATGTATTCCTGGATTTTATACTCCTTAAAGTAATATATTCTTTATATGTAAATTTCATAAATTTCTTGTATAATAAATTATATACATTATAGAATAAAAAAAATTATATTCAAGAATAATTCTCAATAGATTTATGTCAATATTAAAAATAATTATTATGATTTTTATTTTATAAATAAAAATATTTTTTAAATTAGAGTATTAATGTTGCCAACCTATTGCCAATCCGTTGCCATTAAATTTAGAAAACCTTTAGAACTTTTAGGAAAAGTTTGGAAATACATGAAAATAAACGGAAAAGATAAAATATTTGTTTATGTCCTTATTTTGCTAGTTTAGAAACAAAAAAAATCTGCAATTCAGCATTTTTACTGACTTGCAGATTCATTAATTATTTCTTCATTTTTTTGTTAAATAATGGTGCCCAAACGCGGAATCGAACCACGGACACAGGGATTTTCAGTCCCTTGCTCTACCGACTGAGCTATCTGGGCATAGTGGCGGGTGGACAGAGATTCGAACTCTGACAGCTTGCGCTTTCGCCGGTTTTCAAGACCGGTCCCTTAGCCATTCGGACATCCACCCAAATCAACTTATTTATTTTCAAAAAAAAATGGTAGGCCCTAGGAGAATCGAACTCCTGTTTTTAGGATGAAAACCTAATGTCCTGACCACTAGACGAAGGGCCCAAAATAACTGGTGGATCCAGCTGGACTTGAACCAGCGACCACGCGGTTATGAGCCGCGTGCTCTAACCAACTGAGCTATGGATCCTTATGGTCTATTTTTAATATGGCGTGCCTGAAGAGATTCGAACTCCTGGCCCACAGCTTAGAAGGCTGTTGCTCTATCCTACTGAGCTACAGGCACATATTAAACCACTCAAGTTATTTTGTTAAAAATGGTGAGTCATACTGGAATCGAACCAGTGACACCTTGATTAAAAGTCAAGTGCTCTACCGACTGAGCTAATGACTCACATGGAGCGGGAGACGAGGGTCGAACTCGCGACATTCAGCTTGGAAGGCTGACACTCTACCAACTGAGTTACTCCCGCATAATTGTGATTATTTTTTTTGGTTGCGGAGGCTGGATTTGAACCAACGACCTTCGGGTTATGAGCCCGACGAGCTACCAGGCTGCTCTACTCCGCGATAATACTTAATGTAAATGGTGCCTCGGGCCGGACTCGAACCGGCACGGGATTGCTCCCACAGGATTTTAAGTCCTGTGTGTCTACCATTTCACCACCAAGGCTCAACTTTCATTGACAAAAATTATTATACACTATCTAGTTAATCTTGTCAAGAATTTTTTTATTTTTTTATTTTTCTTTTTCTTATATCCTCTTAGGACATTTTCTATTCTATATTATTTGAAATAAAATGTCAATAGTTTTTTTCATTTTTTTTAGTAATCCTAAATTAAAATAGTAAGTGTCCAAAAATAACTTGAAAAAAAGTGGATATACAGTACAATCATAAACGACCAAATTCATTGAAAGGAACTGTATATCCATGACTAATAATAACATAAATTTAGAAAATAATAAAGAGGCTAAATATAAACATTTAAATTATGAAGATAGAGTAATAATATCACATCTACTAAAACAAGCTAAAATAAAGGATTTAACTAAATATGTTTCTAATCCCACTAAAGAGCATAAAAAATATAGCTGATATCTTAGCTAAATGTACAAAAACAATAAAAAGAGAAATTAAGAGAGGAACTCTAGAACAACTTGATTATCTTAATAATTCGATTTTAATCTACTCTCACGATACTTCTCATAACAGATATCAGGAAAGTATCACAAAGAAAGAATTACCTCGTAAAATTGATAATAACGTTAAATTAGCTAAAGATATTGCAAAATTATTAAAAGAAAAACATTCTCCTTATGCTACAATTGAAAAACTAAGAGATAAATACAATATTAATTTTACTGTACAAACATTGTATAATTACATAAATAATGATTTGTTTGAATTTCTAGGTTTTAAAAAAGAAGATGATACTATCATTTACAAAAGTAAGGGTAGTAAAACATATAGAAAAAGAGTTATTAAATCTAGAGGTTTAAGTATAGATGAAAGACCTGGACATATTAACAATAGAGAAGAGCTAGGTCATTGGGAAATAGATAGTGTTATTGGACTTAGAATAGTTTGTTTATTATCTTCTAAAACTAATGATAATGTTGTTAAGGAAGTTAAAAAAATTATTAAGAGTAAGAAATATATAATAAAATCAATTACTTCTGATAATGGAAGTGAATTTGCAAATATTAAAGAAATTACTGATTTAGGTATTGATTGGTATTTTGCTCATCCTTATTGTTCTAATGAGAGAGTAAGTAATGAAAATAATAATAAAATGGTTAGAAGATTTATACCTAAAGGGGTATCTATGGATCATTTAACAAAAAAAGATGTTAAACACATTGAAACATTCATGAATAATTATCCAAGAAAAATTTTCAATGCTTTAACATCTAATCAAGTTTATGAGTGTCTATTAAATATAGCTTAATTAAACTTTTGGACACTTACTATTTTAATTTAGGTGATTTTTTCTAATTATTGTTTTACTTGTTTTAGTAGCAAAAAAAATGTATAATATATGTAATAAGTATAATTTGGAGGAAAAATGTTTGATAAAATTATAGATAACAAAATTGTTAGAATTTCTATTATTGTAATTTCATTATTTATCATATTAACTTTAGGTCGTTCTGCTTTTTTAAATTCATTTTTTAATAAAAGAGAGACTGTAGTTCCTAAGGTAACTTCATTGTATGTTGATGACGCTACTAAGCTATTAAAAAGCTTTAATTTAAAATATTCTATTATTGAATCTAAGTCATCTGAAGTTCCAGAAGATTATGTGTTTATACAAGATCCTAAACCTGAATCTATAGTTAAAGTTAATAGAACTGTAAATATATGGGTTAATAAAGTTAATAGTGTTGAAATACCTGATTTAAGTGGAAAAACATTAATAGAAGCAAGAAGAATACTTGAAGAATTTAATATTCAAATTGAAAGAATAGACTATATGCCTATAGAAGATTCAGAAGAAGAATTAGTATTATCTATTTACCCTAAAGTAGGGAGTAAAATTGGTACTAATCAAAAAATATCTTTACTTGTATCTTCTAAACCATTAATAAAAAGTAAAATTATGCCTAACTTAATAGGATTAGATAAAAATGATGCAGCAAACATCTTAGCTCAAATAGGTCAAAGCATTACATTTGTAACTGAAGCAAATGATCCTGCTTTTGCACAAAATGTTATTATCACTACTAACCCTCTTCCTGGGGATACTATAGAAAAAGATACAAAGATTAGTATAGTATTAAATACAGGAGTTGAAGTTGATAAGAGTATTACAGAAGTTATTGAGCAAAAAGTTGAATCTAAAAAAATAGATAACAACATAGAAGAAATCCTTAATAAGACACTTAAGGAAGTTGAGAAAAAAGAAGAAAATAATGAACATAAATCAGAAGGGGAATAGATGCTAATAGAAGGAAAGGTAATACGTAAAATACAAGGTTTCTATTTTGTATATACTAATTATTCATTTAAAGATATTGAAGAATTTGAAGATAAACTTGTTAAATGTAAACTACGTGGTAATTTAAAAGTTAAAAACAAAAAAGAGAACTGTATTATTGGAGATAATGTAATTATAGATACAGAACTTTGTGTTATAGTTGAAATATTAGAAAGAAAGAATTCTTTAAAAAGACCATTAATTTCTAATATTGATAACCTAGCTATTACTTTTGCAGCAAAGGAACCAAATTTTGATATTATTCAATTTCAAAAACTATTATTAAATGTACATAAAAATGAATTAGATCCTATACTAATAATAACTAAATCAGATTTATTATCTAATTCTGAAAAAGAAGAATTAGGAAAATTATTAAAAGATAATTTCCCATATTTAAAATACTTTTTCATTTCACATAATGAATTTTCAGAATTTAAAGAATATATTTCTGATAAAAATATAATAATTTCTGGTCCTAGTGGTGTAGGTAAATCTACTTTAATTAACAATATATTAGAACAAGAAGTTCTAGTTACAGGAGATATAAGTCAAAAAACAAAAAAAGGGAAAAATACTACTGTTGACACAAGATTTTTCCCATATAATAATGGTTTCATAATAGATACACCTGGTTTTTCGAGTATAGAGTTCCCTGTATTTGAAAACATATTAGATGTTAGAGAATATTTTCCAGAAATTAAAGATTTCGCAATAGAATGTAAATTTTCTAATTGTGTTCATATACATGAACCAAATTGTAACGTAAAAGAAAAATTAAATAAATTAAGATATGATTTCTATAAACTAATATATCAAAATATACAAGAAGGAGAGATATAAAATGAATAAAGACATTATTATTGCACCATCACTACTTGCAGCAGATTTTTCTAGATTAAAAGAAGAAGTAATAGAAATTGGTAAAACTCGTGCTAAATGGTTACATTTAGATATTATGGACGGAAATTTTGTACCAAATATTAGCTTTGGAGCAGATATTATTAAAGCTATAAGACCTCATTCAGACCTATATTTTGATGCACATTTAATGGTTGAAAAACCAGAATGGTATATTGAATCTGTTGTAAAAGCAGGAGCTGACAACA
The DNA here is from genome assembly GCF_009733925.1 of Streptobacillus canis. Classification (NCBI taxonomy): domain Bacteria; kingdom Fusobacteriati; phylum Fusobacteriota; class Fusobacteriia; order Fusobacteriales; family Leptotrichiaceae; genus Streptobacillus; species Streptobacillus canis. Next base: position 12,782 of record NZ_WOEI01000029.1, read on the forward strand.
TCACTATACACGTTGAAGCTACTAAACATTTACATAGAGCACTACAATTAATTAAATCTTATGGTGTTAAAGCTGGTGTTTCTATTAATCCGGCTACTGATATAGACTTTTTAGATAATGTTATAGAAGAATTAGATTTAATTCTTGTAATGACTGTTAATCCAGGTTTTGGAGGTCAGAAATTTATAGATGCTATGTGTCAAAAAATAAGAAGAATTAGAGAAAAATATCCTCATATTGATATTCAAGTTGATGGTGGAATTAATGATAAGACTGCTATTCTAGCTAGAGAAGCTGGAGCAAATATTTTAGTAGCTGGTTCATATGTTTTCTCTAGTAATTATGAAGAAAGAGTAAATTCACTATTTTAAGGGGTAAATATGTATAATAAAATGGAAGTTTTAATAGATGATTTCTATAAAACTTATTACAAAATGGAAGAGATAAATTTAAACTTAGTAATTAAATGTCTTACTACTACTGAATTACATATTATTGAATGTATAGGACTAGAAAAAATTACTATGAAAGAATTATCTACAAGACTTGGAATTACTATGGGTACTACATCTATAGCAATTAATAAACTAGAAGAAAAAAAATTCATAAATAGAACTAGATCTAAAACAGACAAGAGAAAAGTATATGTTAGTTTAAATAAAAAAGGACAAATAGCATATAACTATCATGGTAACTTTCATACTACTACATTAGAAAAAGTTACTAAAAATATTCCTAAAGAAAGATTAGATATATTTCTTGAAACTTTTGAAGAATTACTTAATAATCTTAAATCTTTAAAACTTAATTTAGAACCTGAAGACTTAACTCACTTTGCTATAGGTGATAAAGTTGAAGTAAGTGAAGTTAAAGGTAATAGTGTTATTAGACTAGCACTATCAGAAATGGGAATACAACTTAAAACTGCTATAGAAATTTTAGATATACATAAAGACTCTATAAGAATTAGAATTAATGGGCATGAAAAATTACTTTCTAAGGACCACGCTCTTTATGTATTTGCAATAAAAAAGGAGAATGACCTGTGATATATTTAGATACAGTTGGAATGAATTTTTTAGTTAAAGAATTAAAAACTGAATTACTTAATTTCAAAGTAAATAAAATAGTTCAATATGATGGAAATTCATTTTCATTATTCTTTTCTAAAAAACAACTATTTTTCCAAACTAAAGATAATGAATCAATAATATATATAAAAGAAAAAAAAGAAGATAGTATTAATTTTTCATCTTCTTTTCTTTTATCTTTAAGGAAATATTTAGATCATGCTGAACTAACAGATATTTCCTTATTAAATAATGATAGAATAGTTAAGTTAGAATTTAAAAGAGTAAATATTTTAGGTAATCTAGATACTACATATATAGTCTTTGAAATGATGGGAAGACACTCAAATATTTTTCTATTAAATGAAGAAGAAAATATTATCAACATATTGAATAATAATACTAGTATAGAAAATAAGAGGTTTTATTCTATCAATCGTAAATATGAATATTTTAGCAATGATAAACATGAATTAAATTTAGATAAGATATATACTAGTGCTGATGAAATGGTTAGTGAAGTATCAGGAGTAGGTAAAATATTTGCAAATGATACATTCGATAACTTAGAACTTAGAAAAGAATATTTAAACAACTATGTTCCATATATCTTCACTAGCAATGATAATTACTATACTACATACAATAAATTTAGTAAGTTTATATCGTATAATGAAAATAGATATGAAACATTAAACGAAGCATTAAATGAATATTTTACTACATTTATCAATACTTCTCTAATAAGAAATAAGAAGGCTAATATAGAGAAATTTGTAAATAATAAGATGAAGAAAAATAACAAGATACTTAAAAATATTGAAAACGATATAATTAGAGATCAAAATTATGAAGAGTATAAAAATATGGGTGACTTATTAACAAGTTATCTTTATCTTGTAAAACCAAGAATGGAATGTATAGAAGTCTATGACTACATTAACAACTGTAATATTAATATAGAACTAAACCCTAATAAAACTCCATCTGAAAATCTTAAAATTTACTATAATAAATATAGAAAAGGTAAGAAAAGTATACAAGTTGCTAATGAAAGATATATTTTAATTACTGAAGAACAAGAATATCTTGAATCAGTTCTTGATTTTACTCAAAGAGAAGATGATTTTTTAGGATTAGTTGAAATTGAAAAAGAATTAGCTATATATAAAGAAAAACACAAGAAAAATAACAAAGAAAAGAAAAGAGAATTACTTAAATATGTAATTGATGACTTTGAAATTTTTGTGGGTAGAAATCATAGTGAAAATAACTTCCTAACTTTTGAAAAAGCTAAAAACCATGATATATGGTTACACGTTAGAGATATACCAGGTTCTCATGTAATCATCGTTACAAATAAGAAAAAAGTTCCTAAAAATGTTTTAGTAGAAGCTGCAAAACTTGCTGCTAAAAACTCTAAGGGTAATGGAAATAAAACTATAGATTATACTGAAAGAGCTAATGTAAAAAGAGTAAATAAATTTGGTAATGTAACATTTAACAATTTTAAAAGTTTAGATATTAAAGGGGCTGTTCCGAAATAAACAGCCCCTAGTTATTTTCTACTTATTTTTTTAATGCTAATAAATCTCTTTCCATTTTTTCGAAATCTAAGTTTTCAGCTTCTATATCTTTAAAGTATCTATAAGTTTTAACTTTTAATTCAAGAGCTGCATCTTCATCTATTACTATTATAGCTTTTCTATGTAATTGTAAAGCTGAAATAGTCCATAAATGATTTACACCATCTTCAATTCCTTTATGTATAGCATAAGCTTTTTTAGGTCCAGTTGCCATAATTAATACTTCTTTAGAATCTGTAATAGTTCCTACTCCTACTGTTAAAGCAAGTTTAGGTACTTTAGTAACATCATTATCAAAGAATCTTGAATTAACTACTATAGTATCTTGTGTTAATTCTTTATCTCTTGTTCTTGATGAAAGTGATGATCCTGGTTCATTAAATGCTATATGTCCATCTTCTCCTACTCCACCTAAGAATAAATGTATTCCACCAACTGATTTAATTTTATCTTCATATCTTTGGCATTCAGATTGTAAATCTTCAGCCAAACCATTTAAAATGTTGATATTTTCTTTTTTGATATCTATATGATCAAAAAAGTTTTTATGCATAAAGTAGTGGTAGCTTTGATCATGACTTGGAGCCAATCCTACATATTCATCCATATTAAAAGTGATGATATTTTCAAAAGAAATAATTCCTTTTTTATTTAATTCAATTAAATTCTTATATGTTTCTAATGGTGTTGAGCCTGTAGGTAATCCTAAAACAAATGGTCTTTCTTTAGTGGGATTGAATTTTAAAATTTCTTGTGCAATATGATAAGCACTCCATTTTCCAACATCTTTTGCGTTTTTAACTATAAGTAATCTCATGTATATCTCCTCTTCTTTATATGAATATATTTCTATTATACTTTTTTTAATAATTAGTGTCAAGATAAGTTATCTTTTTGTAATAATTTTTCATAAAAATTATCTATAAACACCGCACCTAAAGGTGCTGTAAATAGTATTGAAAGTATTGCAACAGTTAGTATTAGCTCTCCTGATGGTACATTATTTGCAAGTGGTATAACACCTATTGCAGCCTGTACTGTAGCTTTAGGTAAATATGCAACCATTGCAAATATCTTTTCTCTATTTTTAAATTTATCTCCAATTAAAGATAAATATACTCCAAACATTCTAAATACTTGTGCTATTATTAGTAATAGTAAAGCTAATAATCCAAAATCAAATACACTTGATATTTTTAGATTTGCTCCTATTAGTACAAATAAGAAAATTTCAAATAATTTCCATAACTTTTCATAACTTCCTATAAATACTCTACCTATTTCTTCATTTTCTTTCTTAATCAACATTGCAAGTAATGTAATAGATAATAGACTTGCAACAGGTAAATACTTCTCTATTTCTAATATTATTAAAGATAGTGAGAAAAACAGTATTATTCTTAAAGTATCTTCTTTAATAAATTTAAATAAGTATATAGAAATATATTTAAATATTACTGCTACTACTACCGCAAGTACTATACTAAGTGGTAAATTAATTATCTCTTTTATTGTAACCTGTCCTGTTTTTTGTATGCTCATAAATATTGAAAATAAGGTAATTACAAATATATCATCCATACTTGCCCCTGCAAGTATTAATTGAGGTATTTTGCTATATCCCTTATTTATTAATCCTATCATTCTTGGCACTACTATTGCAGGTGAAACTGCAGCAATTACTGAACCAAGTATTAATGCATCAATTACAGGTATTTTAAATATTAAAGGAGCAAATATTGCTGTTCCTAAAATTTCTATAGTTGCTGGTAAAAAACACATTAATATACTCGATTTACCCATAGTTTTTAATACATTAAAGTCTAATGTTAACCCTGCTCTTATTAATATTATTACTAATGCTATCTTCCTTATTTCTGGTGAAATATTTAGTAATGATATATCTATTTTACTGGCTAATAATACTCCTATTAATATGTAGGCTATTATTTTAGGAATATTTATTTTTTCAAATATCATTCCTATTAATACTGAAAGTATTAATATTATTCCTATAGAAATTAACATTATCCTAACATATTTCCTATAAATATTCCTATATATGTCCCAATAATATATCCTAATGTTCCTACTAACATTACAGGAGCTACATATTTATTCCATCCTTTTGAAATAGCCATAGCTGTTGCAGTTGTTGGTCCACCTATATTTGCATTTGATACAAGTATTGCTTCTTCTAATGTGAAGTTAAATAATTTAGCTCCAACAAAAGTTATTATCATATTTACTAATACCATTATTAAACAATATACTAATAATAATGGAGAATTTTGTATAATTGACATTATTGATGCAGGTATTCCTATTACCACAAAGAATATGTAAATAAAGAATGTTCCTATTTCTTGTGATCCAGATATATTTGAGAAAAATTTAGGGAATAAACTTGCAAATAAAACTGAAATTGTTGTTAATATTAAGTATTTATTTCCTATAAACTTAACTAAATCACTATCACCAAATTTCCCTAATATCATACTTGATAAACTAAATGATATTGTTACTATTAATAAAGAGAATGCAAATGAAAATGCTATATCTACTAGATTAACAGTTTTTTTTAATGAATTTATACTTTCTGTATCCATTTTAGTCTCATTACTATATTCTCTTTTAAAGTTTTTATTAAAGAAAACTATACTAGGTATTATTATTAATACAAAGAAATATAGTACCATTAATAAATTATCACTTACTGTTGCTGCTGATATTAGTTTAGAATCTATATTAAAACTTGAAGAAACTGCAACAAAGTTAACTCCTCCACCTATATATGAAGCTGTCATAGTTCCAGCTATATGATTTAAACTTGGAATATATTTATTAAGTAATGTATATCCAATTATAGATCCTACAACTGTACCCATAGAGCTTATTAAGAAGATAATTAATAATCTTCCACTTTCTCTCCAAATTTTTGAAATATTACATTGAAATAATAATAAAGGTATTGCCATAGGTACTACATATGCCCATACGTTATAATAAACTGGTGAATCTATAGGTATAATGTTTAAGTTTGAAAGTAACATTGCACAAACTAAAGCTACTATTGCTCCACTAATTTTTGCTACTAATTCATATTTGCTTTCTAAATATATACTTATTGCTGCTATGGATACTATTATAGTCCATAGTAATAAAACATTATCTTTATCTATCATTTTTCCTCCTATTTTTCTATAACCATTTGAAGATAATTTAATTCTTCAAATCCTAATTTCTTATATAGTTTTGTTGCTTTTTCATTTCCAAAATCAACTTCTAATCTAAATCTTTTATATTCACTATATCTTTCAAAAAGATATTCAAAAACTTTTTTCCCTATTCCTAAACTTCTAAATCCATCAAGTATTAATAATTCTTCTATTAAAAGAACCATGCCACCAACTTCTTGTGAATATGTTTTAGATATAAGACAGTATCCTGCTACTTTATCTTGAGATTCTATAATAAAACACTCAGTGTATGTATCTCTGTTTATTAATTCATTAAAAGTATTTACAAAATTCTGTTCATCTACTGTATGTAATACCGCTTCACTTGAATAAAATTCTTTTGACATTTTCAGGAAAATATCTTTATCTTCTAATTTAATTTTTCTAATTTTCATTTTTATTCCTCCTACTTTACATTACTAAATATATCATAAAATAAAGAAAATAGATAGCTAAAAAACATTATTTTGCTAAAAAATATTAATTAAAATTAGTGTCAAGTAAAAATGAAAATGTCCCAAAAATTTGTTAACATGAGCACCGTTTTTTAGCTTAAGAACGGTGCTTCATTTTTTCAAGATATTTTTCAAAACTAGCCTTTTTCCAAGGGTGATTCATTGGAGGAATAT
>NZ_WOEI01000030.1 GCF_009733925.1 Streptobacillus canis
TATTAGATGGTTCTATCTTTACATCTATATTATTACTTTTAACATATTTAAAGTTAGATACTAATTCATCTATTTTTGATACATCTAAGGACTTACCACTTTTTAAATCACTATTTAAACTTACAGCCAAACTTTCTTCTTTTCCATTGTATATTATTTTATCTATTTCTGTGGCTTGTAAGATAAAAGGTATTAGGGTTAATGTTATTAATTTTTTCATTCTCCAGTTTCCTTTTCTACATATACCTCAAGCTTATATGTCTTAGGATTATGATATTTCTTTATTCTTTCATATACCTCTTTTTCTATTTCTTCCTTATTACTTAAATTACACTCTTTACACTTTAAAACTATATATAATCTTGGGAAATATGAAAATGTTTCTGCATATTCATCCCAATTCATTGTTTCAAATTGTCTCACTTCTTTGAAGTATTCTGAAGATATTTTAGAAAACTTTTTCTCATTCTCTTCTTCTTTTTCTTTAAATTCTTCCAATGTCATAGAAACCTCTTTAAATACTAACTCTCCATCTTCTCTAAAGTATTGATAGAAACTTCCTTCTTTTTCTTTTGATGTATATAGTCGTTTTAAATAGCCATAATTCTCAATATAAAACTCTACATTTATTAGATATTTTTGACTATAATCATCTAAAATTTTTTCTATCTCCCTAAAATTATTACCTTTTTCTTTATTAAAAATCAAATCACTAAAAGAATAAAAACCATATCCCTTTTCTAATAATTCTCTACGTGATAATCCATAACCAAAAGAAGTAACTGGAACAAGTAACTTTAAATTTAAATTTAAACCTATATACTTACTTTTATTTTTTACAGGTGGATATAACCACATATATGTTATTTCATTTGGACCAGATCCTATCATATAAAAGGCCTCTAAATCTATAGTTCTCCTTTTTATAGCTATTCCTCTTTCTCTTAAATCTTTTATCATTGCACCTTCTGAATTTATTCTTACACATGCTCCAACAAAAAATAAAAATATTACAATAAACACTGATAAACAACCAGTAAAAACTGATTTACATCCTCTTTCCATTCTATTTATATATCCTTTCATATTCATGTTTTTTAATTAATTGATTATTAAAATCATTATCAAAACTACCTGAATTATGTTTTCTAAATATACCCTGTTTCATTTCAAGTATATTAAGTAATTCATCTACTATCTTTTCTTTATTTTTTTTCTGTTCATCTTTTAAAAGCTCATCTATATTTTTTATAATAATTCCAGCTTTATAATTTTTATAACTAGCAGGATAACTCATTATATCTTCAAAAAATTCTATTGCTTCCTTTTTTAAATATTCGTTTTCAAATTTATTATACATCTTTTTATATATTTTTTTATTTTCTATCATTTGATTTGTATTGTTTTCATAGATAATCTTCTCTTTATTTAATTCATCTATTTCTTTCTCTTCATTCTTAATAACAAAATACTTTAGGATATCAGGATACATATTTAAAGGAATCTTTTGATTTAATTCTGTATTTTTCTTTAAATTATCTATAATTGCATTTGGAACTCCTAAAATACCCCCTCCTTTAGGTAGTATAGTTACCACTCTAGAACCAACATTTCCTGTTTCTGTATTATTTGATGCTGGATCAAATATTATTGCTGAAACATTATCATAATCATTTGCAACTTTCATTGATATTGCACCTGCTAAAGAATGGGAACCAATAACAATTTTATTACCACTTTTTACAAATGGTTTAATTTGTTCTGAAGCATCTTTAGGTTGATTTAAAAATGGAATTTTATTTCTATATGGTAATACAAATAAATTTACAGCCCAATCCATTTTTTGGTCACTCCCTCTAGCTATAAAATAATTTACAGTAGGGTCTATTTCAGGAGTTAATACAACAGCTTGATACCCATTTTTTTTATCTTCAATTGAAGATACTTTTAGTTTTTTATCATTTATAATTATAGTATCTCCTAGAATTAATTTTTGATATTTAGGTTCTATTTTCTCATTTTCAAATATTAGTTTTTTTAATGTACTTACATAAAAATTGTCTGGTTTCTCTCTCGGTTTCTTATTAATATTATCCCTACCATCATCTAAATGCATATTATATATATAATCTTCAGATAACTGTCTAATTTCTTCCAATGTTAATACATATTCAAAAAAAGCAGCTGGTTTATATTTGGGATTTTCCATTATTTTATTCAACTCTTCATCTAATTTAAAATCTTTTATCTTATTACCTTGACTTACTCCATCATAAAAAAGATCTAAAATTTTTTTACTTGCATCTTCTTTTTCTTTTTTTGATAATTTATTATATTTTTTTATAGTTTCTTCAAACATTTTTGATAAAAATTCTTTTTCAAATCTTTTTTTATCATCATTTTTCTTTTCACTTTGCTTCATCTTTTTTTGTTGTAATTTTCTTCCAATATTATCGTTTTCCTCTTTAGTTCTAGAACTCTCTCCTGTATGTGCAAGAGTTATATGAGTATTTGTCTTATCACTAACAACCTCTGCATCACTTGGCATACTTGATACATCATCTTTTGGTAATTCTTCTATCTCTTCACTACCATTTATTACATACTCTGAATATATATTACCTGGTGTTGCTCCTAATAATTTCCCTTCTTCTGTTTTTCTTCCCTCTTCATGTATTCCATATTCTCTTGCTAGTGCTTTCTTAAACTCTAACTCACTCATATCTCCAAATGTATATACATTTCCATGTTGATCTACTGCTACTCTTAACTCTTCCCCTTTTTCTTTTAATTCGTAGTATCTTCTTTGAAATTTCAGAATATTTAGATATATTTTCATCTGTTAGCTTTTCATATACTTTTAAATCATTAAAGCCTATTTCTTTTGCAAGTAATTTCCTCTCTGTATTATCTTTAGCTGACTTTTCATTTATCTTATTAACTAAATATTCTCCATTTAAATGATAATTTGATAATTCTCTTAAACTTCTCTTTTCTTCATATGCTATATCAGTTAATTCATCACTAACACTATTTCTATTATTATCTATCTTTGATTTTATTCCTTTAAATGTACTCTCTATATCTTTTGAAGCCATCTCTTGTTTGTGTTTAAATTCTTCAGGATTCATTATTGCATTTACAAGTCCTGTACTTAACTCTAAATCTCCTACTCTTCCACTTACTCCTGATGTCCCTACTCTATAGCCAAAGTCTATATTATGATTATTTGCTTCTTCTTCTTTTACAGTTAGTTTTTCTACATTTAATTTAGATAAGTCTAAATCATTCTTATAGGCCTTCTCTTCTCTCTTATCTACAAACTCTCCTTCTACATTTCCACCTGTAGGTATACCTGATAAGTTTAATGATACATCAAAGCCTACTCCTACTTTATTTCTTGTCTTTTCATCTTTTACTTCTTCTATAGATAGATTTTTTATATCTCCTTCTATAACACTATTTTTTGTCTTTAATCCTTTTATACTTACATTTTCTACATTGTTATATACTTCTTTACTATCTATTAATTCATTTAATGTGTTTAATTTTTCTTCTTTTAAATCATAACTTCCCTTTACACCTATATTAATATTGGCTGGTGAAAACTTCATTTCTTTTGTATCAAGTGATGAACCTATCCCTAAACTTACTGATGCATCAATTACCTCTTCTTTATTTTCTGCCCTTAATACATCTTTCTTTACTTCCTTAACATTATTATATACTAACTTACTATCTTTTACTACTGTTGATGTAAAGTTTACTTTATCATTATTATTAAATAATATATTTCCACCACTTAATGTATTCCCTTTTACCTCTTCTTTATGTGATAATATTGTCTTATTTGATATATCTAACGAGGCTCCTGCACTTACATTTACATAAGCTGATATATCTTTTTCTAATTTAGTTGTTTCTTTATCTACTTTCTTTCCTATATTTTTTAAATCTTCTCTACTTGCTGCAACATATTTGGTTACTACATTGTTTTTTTCATCAACAAAACTCTTTTTAATCTTTACATTACTAGATAAATCATCAACAGCTCCTACATAACCATTAGCTAGGTTAGATATTGCTTTAGTTATTTCTCCATCTAAAAGATTTTTTACACCTTTACCCATTTTAAATATATCTTTTGCTATTGGGGAACTTGCATTTACATTAATACCTAGACTAACTCCTGTTATATTTTCTGTCCTATCAGTTTCATCCTTTATAGCCCTAAAATTTACTTCTTTTGCATTTACTGTTAAATTATCATAACTAAGATTAGTATTTGTAACATCAAGTTCTTTTTCTATTATTGTATTTCCTTTTAATGATATATTACTACTCTCATGTATTTTAGATTTTGACTTAATATTTTGGTTTTCTATATTTAGATTTATTCCAGCTCCTATACCTGTTATACCTGCATTACCACTTAAGTTTAACCCACCACTATAGTTATTTTCATTTTCTCTATTATTTAAATCTTGTGTTCTAACATTTAAACTATTTATTTTTCCATTATTTAATTCTACATTAGAACTTAATACATCTAATTTATCAATACTTGCTTCTTCTTTTACTAATATATTACTTCTTTCATTTCCTTCATAACTATTATCTTTTTTATTTACCTTATGAGAAAAAAGTGTTACATTTCCATCTACCCTTAGATTTTCTTTATCTTTTCTTCCTACTACATTATCTACTAACTTAAATGTTTCTACTCTTTGTTTTATATCTGTTTTTAAAACTTGTGATTTAACATTTAAGTCTTTTGTTTCTAGTCTATCTGTTTCTACATTAGAACCTTCTACATCTAAGCTCTTAGTTTTAATATCTTTTACTAATATATTTGAACTTACATTTTCTTGATAGTTAACATTTGTATTTTCTTTATGTGTTACATTTTTACTTTTTTTAATATATTCATTATTAACTATATCTGATTTAACAGTAATATTTTCTCCTGTTAGTTTATCTGCTATTACATTTGAAGCATTTATTGTAGTATTACTATTATTTAGATTTATTTCTTTTGCATTAATATTTGAACTATTACTTATTTCTTTTTTATCTAATAGATATTCTTTATTTGATACTGTTTTTAATTCCTTAGATTCTTTTGTTTTTTCACTTGTTATTAATAACTTATCTGAATCTATATTAAGCTTATTATCTACATTTAAATTAGAAGATACAATATTAGTTTCTTTTGATTTAATAGATATATTTTTAGCATTAATAGTAGAATTATCTATTTTTTCTTCTTTTACTAATATATCAGTATAGTTATTTAATATATGTGATTTATTAGTTATTTTATCTCCAGTTATATTTACTTTTTCTGATAATATATCTATATTTTCTTTTACCTTTATATCTCCACTTAAATTAGTTTCTTTTGAATCTACTAATATATTATTTGCTTCTAAACTTGATTTCTTTAAATCTTCATATCTATTTATGAATTTTACTTCATCTACTACTAGATAGCTTTCTTTTTCTTCTACTATTGATTTAAGGGTTATATTATCTGATTTAATATTTAGGTTATCTAAGGCTTTTAGTTTAGCTCCTTCTACTAATATATTATTACTTAATAGATTAATATTATCAAATAGAAGTTTTTGTTCTTTTATATTTAAGTTTTTAGCATTTATTGTAATATTTGACTTAGTAGGTTTAGATTCTAAATTATTATGATTCATTTTAAAGTTATCTATTAAATATCTATTATTACTATTGTATTTAATATTATTTAAGAAATATGGATTATTTAAAAAGTTTGATAGTTTTACATATCTTGGATCATCTTCTAAATTGTATTCTATCTTCTTACCATTTATCTCTATTTCTTCTTTATTATTTATATATCTTTCATCTTCTTCTCTTAAAGTCTTTTTACTTTCATCTATGCTATATGATTTAAAGTTTACATTTTCTGCATCTATGTTAATATTTTCACCTTTAATATGAGATGGAAGTCCTTTAAGATTTACTTCTCTATCATTACCTAAATCTCTAATATATGTAGCATTATGTAATATATTACAATATACAAGACCTCCAGGACAACTAAAAGAACCATCAAATATCATTTTTTCATAACCATCTTGAATAGTTATTGTTTCATCACTAATACTAGATGCATTATTATATGTATTAGTCTTTATATTATTATCATTATTTGCTATTATATGTCCATCTTTATTATTTACTACATCTTTTGTAGTAATATTAATGTTATTACCACTAAGTACTGAAAAGCTTGTATCTGAGTTAGTATTTTCTACATATCCTTTTAGTAAGATATTTTCTTCACTTTCTCCTAAATAGTTATCAGAGTATTGTGAATACATTGCCTCTTTATTTTTATTCTTTATTTCTTCTATTCTTTCTTTACTTAATAGTTCACTTCCATTTAGGTTGTAAAATATTCCAGCTTTACCAGCTCTTTCCTTATTGTATTTTACATCTCCCCAATCTTTCCATACTCTCCAATCAAATTCAGTAGGATCTATTACTACTACTTCATCATAGAAAGCTGACAAAGCATTTATCTTTGCTTCATCAGTTGAAGATAATATTCCAGCATTATATGAAACATATGTTTCTTTTAGTTTTGTTTTCCACTCTTCTATATTTTCTATTATATTTCCATTTTTATCTTTGTATTTAATTATGGGGTTACCATAAGAATTTACCTTACCTATATTATTAAGGTTTTTACTTTCTAAACTTAAGATATTATCTGCATGTATTATTGCTCCATTTAGATTTGATATATTTTCTTTTGCTTTTAATGATATATTATCACTTATTAATATATTTCCATCATTTAATATATTATTGGCTTCTATACTTATACTATTATTTGATATGATTTTATCTCTATTTGTAAAATCTTCTTCTACCTTTATATCTAAGTTATCTGTTCTTATACTTTCTATATTTGCTTGTCTCTTTGATTCTAAACTTAAATCCTTTGAAGTTATACTCTTAACTCCTATCCCTGATTTAGTTGCTACTATCTTTACTACATCTCCATATACTGACCCTATTATATCTGCACTTATTTCTGTTCCTTCTTCTCCTGCATATGTTGTTACATTAAGCTTTTTTGCATATATATCTGAATCTGAAGTAAATTTATTAGCTACTATCTCTAGGTTTTCTTTAGTATTTAACTCTTTTAAACTTTTTATGTCTCCTGTTGGTTTTAAGTAATTTATTTTATTATCTTCATCTATATTTACTTTTCCTGTTGTTAAAGACATATTATGTATATTTAAAAAACTTGCACCATCTAGTGTTATTCCATTAGGATTTGAAAGTATTACATCTAATTTATCTTTACTTAATGCCTCAAGTATTCCTTTTAGTTTACTCTCTTCTGTTCCTGTTACATCTAGAAGTGCAAGTTTTGCTCTTGTTTCTTTTATATTATTATTTCCATTTATTAGTCCTGCTATATGACTCCTTGCTATATTTTTAGCATTATTAATTACAGCACCTTTTTCACTTACATTAAAGTCTTTAAATGTTGAATGACTTACACCTTTAGGACTTGGAGTCGATATATTTATTATATCTATACCATTATTACTCTTTTCTATATATACATTAGTATTACCATCTACTGTTATATTTGCATATGAAAAAAGAGAGATTGATATTGCTATAATCATACCAAAAAACTTCTTCATAACTATTACCTTCCTTTTTATTTGATTTATTAATTGATGTTATCATGTTTTTTTATATTTGTCAATAAAAAGCCTTAGATCATTCATCTAAGGCTTCCTCTGTATGTATATTTATTTCTGGATCTTCAATTTGTATAGTTACATGCTCTATACCGTATTCTTCTTTCAATATATTTGAAATATTTTTTACTATATCATAATCATTTATACCATTATATTCCTTTAATAATACATGAAATGATAAGCTATATAGTCCTTCTGAAATAGACCAAAGATGGAATTCATGTACATTTTTAACATTATCTATTTTTAATATACTATCTCTTATCTTAGCTATGTCTAATTCTTCAGGTACTGCTTCCATTAGAATATTTAACGATTTTTTGATTATCTTAAATCCACCCATCATTATTACTATGCTTATTACCGCACTTATTATTGGATCTAATAATATTAATCCTGTATATTTAACAAGTATTCCTGTAATAATTACTCCAACTGAATTTAATAAATCCCCTAAAAAATGCCATAAGGCACTTTTAATGTTTAAGTTTTCTTCATGTTTCAAACTATTCATAAGTACTAATGTAAGTACTATATTTATTACTAAACCTATAACCGCTATTGTTATCATTAAACTAAAATTTATATTCTGTGGATTAATTACTCTTTTAACAGCTTCATAAATTATTCCAAAAGCTATAAGTATTAAAGCAAGACCATTTAAAAAAGCTGCTATAATTTCTACTCTTAAATATCCATAAGTATATTTCTGAGTTGGTTTTTTAGAAGCATAAAAAATTGCAACCATACTAAATACCAAAGCTATTACATCTGATATCATATGAAATGAATCAGAAACTAATGCAAGTGAACCTGAAATTAGTCCACCAAATAATTCTAACATTGCAAATACTGCTGTAAGTACTAAACTAATCCATAAAGTTTTTTTAGATTGATTCTGTACCTTATAATGCTTCGCATGATGATAATCAAATTCTATATTTTTCATATCTTTGCTCCTTTTTCTTAATTCCATTTCTCATTCATGATATTTAATTTATCAAATACATAAAAAAGTATACTTATTATTATCCCTAAAATTGCTGCTAAATTCATTCCTTGAAATTCCATTCCTAAAACTGTAAATTTTAGTCCTGAAAGGCCAGCTATAAAAATTACTGAAGTTAAAATTAAATTTTGTGGTTTATTAAAATCTACTTTTTCTTCAACTAACAACCTCAATCCTGATGTCCCTATCATTCCATATAGAAGAAACGTAACTCCACCTATAACATCTCCTGGTATTGATTGTATTAAGGCTGAAAACGGTCCTATAAAGGCCATGCAAATAGAAATTATCGCAGCTCCTTTAATTACCTGGATACTATATACTCCAGTAATGGCCATAACTCCTATATTTTCTCCATAAGTTGTAGTCGGTACTCCTCCTATTAATCCTGATAACATAGTAGAGAAATTATCTCCAAATAAGCTTCTATGTAATCCTGGATCTTTAATTAAATCCTTTCCTACTATTCTACTTGTAACTACTTGATGTGATATATGTTCAGATACTATTACTAATACTACCGGTAACATTGCAAGTAAAGCTTTTATATCAAATTTAGCAATTGCAAAATTAGGTAATGTAAACAAAGGTGTATTAATTACAACTGTTAGATCAACAACTCCTAATATAACTGAAGCTATATATCCTACTATTATTGCTATAAGTATAGGTATAGTTGCAAAAAATTTTCTAAATAAAACTGAACCCAATATTGCTGTAACAAGGGTTATAGCAAATACTAAAATACTTGTAGAACTTGGATTATCTGTCATAATATTTGCACCAATTTTTCCCCCTGAAACTGTTAATTTGGCAAGATCAAATCCTATTAATGAAACTACAGCACCCATGGCAGCTGGTGGAAGTATTATATTTATCCAATCTGTTCCAAATTTATATATTACAAAAGATAGAATACATCCTATCAATCCTACAAATACAAATCCTCCTAATGCATAATCATAATCCATACCTAAACCATATTTAGATATAATATATAAAGTTGGTGCAATAAATGCTCCACTTGAACCTAAATATGCTGGAACCTTATTTCTTGTAATCCATAAAAATATTAAAGTTCCTATCCCATTCATAAACAATGCTATATTAGGATTTATACCAAATATTATTGGTATTAAAATAGAACCTCCAAACATAGCAAATGTATGTTGAAAACTAAGTGGTACCAATAATGATTTCGGTACTTTTTCATCAATTTGTATTATTTTTCTTAAACTCATAATTTTCTCCTTTTTTTATAATTATAATTATATCATATAAAAAAGAGTTACTACAAATTAAATATAAAAAGAACAATTAATCTATTTTTATATTCATATAATACATTGGCTTATATTTATTTTTTAAAATAATATCTAATTCATGATTTATTTCTAATGAAAATGGCAATGGATTCATTGACTTAATGCTATCCATAATAGTTGTTTTTTTAACTGCATAATATAATTTACAATCTTTAATATCAAGATATTTCATCATCTCCTCTAAACAATCATCAAAAGTCCCCACTTTATCTGCAAGACCTATTTGTACAGCTTCTTCTCCTAGCCATATTCTACCTTGAGCAATTTTTTCTAATCTTTCATCAGTCATTATCCTAGCTGTCATAACATGTCTTTTAAATTCTATATAAACATCTTGCATATTTTGAATTAATTTTTCTTTAAGTTCTGGGCTTAATACTTGTTTTAAATCAAATAATTCTGTAGCTATACCTGAACTTACTGTTTCTATATTTAATCCAATTTTTTTACTTACCTCATCAAAAGTAGGATACATACTCACAACACCTATAGAACCTGTTATTGTATTTTTATTTACAAATATTTTTTTAGATACTGTAGAAATATAATAACCTCCACTAGCAGCAACTTGACCCATGGATACAAAAATTGGAACTCCTAAATTTTTTAATTCTTTATATATTCTTTCAGATTCTAAAGCACTTCCTCCTGGTGAATTAATTCTTAATATTACTCCTTTAAGATTTTCAATTTCTTGTAACTCTTCAATTTTTTCTAATATATCATCATATGTAATAACACTTTTTGAATTACTCCTAGATAATATTTCTCCTTCAGCACATATTACACCTATTACATTTTTACTTTTATTTTTCTTCTTAACTTTTTTTGCAAAAGATATTAAACTATCTGTATTTGTTGAATAATCTATTTCTAATTTATCAAAATTAGAAATTCCATCTATTAACCCATTTTCTTTAGCAACACTATGCTTTACTAATACAAAATCACCTTTAAATAATTTTTCTCTAATATCAATATTTCTTCTTTCTTTAACCTCTTCTAAAAAATTTTCTAACATCTTATCATAAATTCTAGTTATAGATATTCTTTGCTCTTCCGACATTTCTTCTCTATGAAAATTTTCACCTGCTGATTTGTAATCTCCGATATGTAAAACATTTACTTTTAATCCTATTCTATCAAACAAATTTTTAAAATATATAAAAGATCTTGAATAACCCTTTAATACCATAGATGAATTTAAAGAATTATACATATATATTGTATCTGCAAGCATAGCTATTCTATACTTTCTATTATCTAAATTAGAGGCTAAAGCAATTACTTTCTTAGATTTATTCATTTCTTTAAAAATTTCCTTTAATTCATCTATTTGAGTAGAATTTAATTCCATATTATCTATATCAAGTATTACTTCTTCTACACTATTTATTTCATTTATTTTTTTTATTGCCGACTTAAATTCAAAAAAAGAAAGTTTATCGTTTAATCCTCCTTTTTCTGTATCTTCAAATAATTCATCATTTGCAATTACTATTTTTCTTATTTTTTTCAATTTTAAGTTACTAACATTTTTATCTTTCTTAAATATTTTCCTAATTGCAAATGATACTAACCCTAAAATTAAAACCAAAATTAATACAATTATTATTGCTTGTATTATAGAATATATTATTATCATTTTTATCTTGTATAATATAGTTATTATTAAACTATATTTCTCCTTTCTTTTTATAAAATTATCAAATATGATTAAAAATATATTTTAATTTTTATAGTTAGGAATTATCAAATTTTAATCAATAATATTCTATTTATAAGTAATTAAACTTTATTTAATACTACTAAAATTCCTTAAAATTTAATAAATCTACCTATTGTATCATTTTTTATTTATACTTAATATTTCAAAATTATTCTCTTAAAAAGATAATATATTATATTTTTATATTTGTCAAATGAAATTTTACAAAAGTTTACTGTTGAAAAAAATAATTTTTGGTAGTATAATATATTAACAAAACATAAGAAGGAGAAAATTTATGAAAAAAACAATTTTACTATTAGCATTTTTAACTGCTGGAAACTTATTTGCTGCAGGTCCAAAATTACCTTATACTCATCAAGGTTTTAAAACTAATGATAATGTTCAAATAGCTGTAAACTTTGTTTCTATTGATGGTATTAAAGAAAGTATTAAAGATATGCCACCTATGACTGTATCTTTTGATATTGATGATACTTTAATTTTTTCAAGTCAATATTTCCAATACGGATTTACTTACGGTCCTGAATTAGGTTGGGGAAACAATCCTAAAGAGGTTTTAAATAACCAAAATTTCTGGGATTATGTTGCAGAACAAGCTGATAAACACTCTATTCCTAAACAATCTGCAATTGATATAATAAAAATGCATTTAGAAAGAGGAGATAAAATTGCTTTTATAACTGGTAGAACTCCTCATAGAAATTTAGAAAATGGTACAATTACTGAAACTTCATTAGCATTACAAAAATCTTTAAAATTACCTTATGCTGTACCAATTTGGTATACTTCTGAAACACCTTTAGATGGTAACAAATGGGATAAAACTTATTATATTAAAAAAGTTGGTTCAAAAATCCATTATGGAGATTCTGATAATGATATTTTAGCTGCAAGAGAAGCTGGAATTAGAGGTATTAGAGTTCAAAGATCATATTCATCAACTAATAGACAACAACTAAATGGGGGATACGGAGAAGAAGTAGTTATTAACTCTGCATGGTAATTCTAAAAATAAAATATTTGCAGTAAGTATATAGATATATTAAGGAAGAAATTATTTAAAAATATAAAAAATAATGGAGAATTCTAAAAATTTAGAGAATTCTCCATCTTTTAATTAATATTTTCATTCCAATTTTTAATTATTTTTATAAATCCTAATTTAGAATATTTTTTGATCCTCTTTAATTAAATTTAAAACTTATTCATTTTTTATTTTCTTATTTCTATTTTACCTACTATATTTTCCATTTTAACATTTAATATCGATGATGTACTTGTAGGAGCATCTACAAATATTTTTCCAACTATATTTGATGATTCTATTTTCACATTATTTTTTACCTTAATATCTATTTTACCAGCTATATTTTCTAAATTAATTAATCCACTTTCAGCTGCCTCAAATTTCATTAACCCTGCAAAATTTTCTACATCTATATCTAGTCTTTCATTATCTTTATATGTAATTTTTATATAACTCTTTTCATTTTTAAATACTGAATATTTTTTGGATTGTACCTTTATTTTCCCACTAGTATATGAATAATTAATTATTTCCCCTGTTCTTTTTATAAATATGCTATTTTTAGTTCCTTTTTCTATTTTAACATTTCCAGCAAAGTCTTCTATATCTATATTTACTATTTCTCCTAATTCCTCTTCAGAACTATATTCTACTAGATTATTCATATTTTCATAATATTCTTTAGTATCAAAAATATTTTTACCTATTAAAAAAATTCCTATAATTATAAATATCAATCCTATTAATAATCTTTTAAAAAATTTCATTTTTAGCCTCCTAATATATTTTAACCATCCCTAATATAGAATCTATTCTTATTTTCTTTTTAGAACTTAATTTTTTGTCTATACTATCATCTATTTTTAAAGATCCTAATTTACTATCTACTGATATATCTATATTTTTTTCTTCACCAAGATTAACTTTTAATGTCCCAAGTATTGAATCAATATCTAAATTACCTTCTTTTGGATATTCATAATAAATATTTCCTAATAATGAATCTACCTCTACATCTAAATTTTCTTCTTTATATTCTATAACTATTGTTGGTAATTTTTCTATAAGTATTTCAACTGCTTTATTTGAATCAATCGATAAATCAAGAACACCATCATTAAATACTTTAATTAGTTCTATTTTATCAATAAAATTCATTATTTTTAAATTATTTTCATTTCCTCTAACTATTTTAACATTCCCTAAAATATCATTAAATTTTATTTTCTTTAGTCCTTCAAGTGATATTATTTCTTCTTTAATTTCCTCATCAAAAATATCTTCACTTTCAACTTCTTGAAAATATGTATTTCCTTTTTTAAAAGTAAATGAATATTTCTTTTTTTTCTTTGATGATATAATTCTATATATTCTCATTAAAATATCAGAAATTATTGATATAATAAATTTTGAAATTGATATTATTATAGGAATAAATATTATAGCTAATCCTATTAATATAAATAATCCTCCAATAGAGCCAACTAAGAAAGATGAACCAAGACCAATAACTTTAAATGGTATTGTAAATAATGACCACAAGATTATAAATGGTATTGCTATTACTCCAATTATAAATAAAAATAATAAAGGAATTAATACTAATACTAATATAATAGCTGGTATTGCAATTGGTGCTGTAATTATACCACTAAGAAATAATAATATTGAAGTAAATGAACCTCTTCTTTTCCATTTTTCTTCTTTTTTTATCCCTAATTCCACTAAAATATCCCTTGATATAATTTTAGGATCCATATCCGTTGGTATTTTATCATTATCTTCTATACCTAAATCCGCAAAATACTCTTCATAAAAATCAAATACTGATTTTTTATCAGTATAATCTAAATCTTTTAAATATATATCTAATTTCCTCATAAATTCTTTTTTAGTCATATAATCCTGCCTCCTCAATAAATGATTCTATTTCTTTTTTTAACTCTAACCACTCATTTGTAAATTTTTTTAGCTCCTTTTTTCCTTCTACAGTTATCCTATAATACCTTCTATTTCTACCTTGAAAAGAACTATCATAAGTTTCAAGAAAATCTTTTTTTTGTAATCTTCTAAGTACTGGATAGAGGGTTGATTCACTAATTTTAATTCTATCTTGAACTTTTTGAGTAAGAATATAACCATATAAATCTTCCTTATTCAAACAAGAAAGTACACAAAAATCTAATATTTCACTACTTATTTGCACAAATTATCCTCCTTTTATCTTTTATAATATTATATATTGTATAATATTGTTTGTCAAGTAATAAAATAAAATTATTAAAAAATAATCATTACAATAAATATTTTTACTAGAAAATAAAAACAAAATGGATGCCCCTTGTTAAATACAAGTAAACATCCATTTAAAGTATAATATATATCTTTTTTTAGAGTTTTTTATTTATCTTTAAAATATTCTCTTACTTTAGGAGCAACTTCTTCTCCAAATAATCTTATAGATTCTAAAATATCTTCATGAGGTAAAGATCCTAATGGTAAATGTAATAAAAATCTATTTAGTCCTAATTCTTCTATCATTCTAATTAATTTATTAGCAACAGTTTCAGGGTCTCCAACAAACATTACATCGTCATCACCAACCATATTTAAATATCTATCCCAAGTTAATTTACTCCAATGTGCTCTTTCTTCAGCTATTCTATCCATTACCAATTTAGTAGGATAATAATATTTTTTTATAGCTTCTTCCTTATCTTTAGCAATAAATCCCCAAGAATGAGCAGCAACCTTAAGGTTTTCAATAGGATGATTTGCTCTTAATCCAATATTTCTGTAATGATTAATTAATCCCTTAAATCCAGAAATTCCTCCACCTAAAATAGCGTATGCAACTGGTAATCCTTGTAAAGCAATATTTACAGTTGATTCAAGATTACCTCCTGTACCAACCCATACATCAAGTTTTTCTGCTCTAGGATAAACACCCTTTCCATCTACTTTATGAGTATGAGTTGTCCCTTTCCAATTTAAAATTTCATTTTCTTTTATTGCTAATAACATATCTAATTTTTCTTTAAATAATTCATCATAATCTGCTAAATTATATCCAAATAATGGAAAAGACTCAATGAATGATCCACGTCCTACCATAATTTCTGCTCTTCCTTTAGAAAGTGCATCAACTGTTGCAAAGTTTTGATATATTCTTATTGGATCTGCAGAAGATAAAACCGTAACTGCACTTGTAAGTTTAATATTTTTAGTATTAACAGCCCCTGCAGCAAGAATAATTTCAGGATTAGATACTGCAAAATCATCTCTGTGGTGTTCTCCTATTCCATAAACATCTAATCCTACTTTATCCGCAAGTTCAATTTCTTCAACTAAATTTCTAATTCTTTCTGCATGAGATATTGCTTTCCCAGTTTGCTCAATAATTGTTGTTTCTCCAAATGTTGAAATTCCTAATTCAATTTTCATTTTAATCTACTCCCTTTATTCTTATATAAATATATCTAATACACTATTAATATATCATTTTCAAAATATATCTAATTAGATATATATATAATACATCATTTTTAAAAAAATGTCAAGAAAAAAAAAGAGTACTAAAGTACTCAACAATAAATAATAAAAAGTTTAGCAATTACCTATTTTCCCTATTACTAAGTATCTTTGGCGTACACAGACTTAACTTCTAGGTTCGAAATGTAACTAGGTGTATCCCTGTGGCTATAATCACTAAACTTAAATGGCGACCTTGGAAGGACTCGAACCTTCGACCCTCTGATTAACAGTCAGATGCTCTAACCGACTGAGCTACAAAGTCATGATTTAAAAAAAGTTTGGCAACTACCTATCTTCCCTATTACTA
>NZ_WOEI01000031.1 GCF_009733925.1 Streptobacillus canis
GCATAACTAATTACACCATAAAATGTTGATTTTATCAATGTTCATGAGTGTTTTTAGTATCAAAAAAAGCCAGTTTTTTGCTGGCTTTTTTGGTTATTTAGAGCTGTTTATTTCGGAACAGCCCCTTCTTATTTTCCCTCTTAATTCTTGTATATTTCTTGATCCAGTAAGTAACATTAAATTTTTAACATCCTTTTTCCAGACATTAATTGTTTCAATTAATGAGTTTTTCCCTTCCATTTCCAATACTTCTAAAAATGCTCTTGATACTCCTACTGCATTAGCTCCTAAAGCTAAAGCTTTTACAACATCAAGTGGATTTCTAATTCCACCACTAGCAAGAATTTCAAAATCATCTTTAAATTCCTTAGCTATTTCAAGGCTTTCTGCAGTAGTGTAACCTACTTCTTCATAGTATTTTTTCGAAACTTTTCTTCTGCTATTTTCTATTCTAGCAAAATCTGTTCCACCCTTCCCACTTATATCTAATATTTTTATTCCTAGTTCTTTTGCCTTAATAAAAGTTTCTCTTCCCATACCAAAACCTGTTTCTTTTAATATTACAGGTATAGAAATATTTGCTAAAATATCTTTTAAATTTGATTCCCAATTTTCAAAATTTCTATCTCCTTCTGGCATAAGCATTTCTTGTATCATATTAACATGAACTTGTAATAATTTAGCATTAGTCTTAGTTACAGCAGTTAGATGACTTTCTACAGGTTTATCTAAACCTAAGTTAACACCTCTATTTTTAGGATAATTATTCTCTTTATTCTTTAAAAATGGTGAATATGATCCTGGAAATAGAAATATTCCTGTTTTCTTGGCTACATATTCTAAATCCTTATTTATCTTATCTCCTTTTTCACTTCCTCCTGTAATGGCATTAATAAAAAATGGAAATTCAAAATCCACATTCCCTATATTAGTACTTGTATCTATTTCTTCTAAACCAAAAGAAGGTATAGAAATATATTCTAATTTATACATATCTAGACTGTTATTATCTTTAAAATCTTTTAGTGCAAACTTTAAGTGATCATCTTTTCTACTCATAAATACACTCCTACTATTTATCTATTTCTTCTTTTAATTGCATTAATAAATTCAATGCATTAAGTGGTGTCATATTATTAATATCAATATTTCTTAATTTATCTAATTTATCATTTAAAGTATCTATAGTTTCCTCTAATTTTTCTATTTTATCATAATTTTCATATTCAAAATTATCAAATAGAGATAATTGTCCATTTTGTTTTTCAACTTCAAAAGATTTAAGTAATTTAGTTGATTCTCTGATTATAGACTTAGGTAGTCCTGCTAGTTTTGCAACTTCTATACCATAAGATCTATCTGCTCCACCTTTAACTATAGTTCTTAAGAAATTAACTTTACCATTTTTTTCTTCAACTTCTATTCTATAATTCTTAATAGTTTCATACTCATTTTCAAGTTCAGTTAATTCATGATAATGTGTAGCAAATATTGATTTTGCATTAATATTTTCAACTATATATTTAGATATAGAGCTTGCAATCGCTAGTCCATCATAAGTTGATGTACCTCTTCCAACTTCATCAAGTATAATTAAAGAATTAGGTGTTGCAGAGTTTACTATACTTGCAACTTCACTCATTTCAACCATGAATGTAGACTGTCCTGAAAGTATATCATCACTTGCCCCTATTCTTGTAAGTACTTTATCAACAACATTTAATCTTGCACTACTTGCAGGGACAAATGAACCTATTTGAGCCATAATGCTTATTAAAGCTATTTGTTTCATATATGTAGACTTACCTGACATATTAGGCCCTGTAAGTATGATAAATCTATTTTTTTCATCAAAATATACATTGTTTGCAATAAATGTATTATCTCCTATTAATTTTTCAACTACAGGATGTCTTGCATCTTTAATCTCATAACTATCTTCTGTAAATGTAGGTCTTACATAGTTATTCTCTAATGCTGTGATAGTAAATGATATTAATATATCTACATAGGCTAATATATTTGATAGTTCTATGAATACATTTTTAAACTCTTTAATATATGAGCTTAGACTTTTAAAAATATTGTATTCAAGTTCTGTAATTTTAGCCTTAGAATTAATTATCTTATCTTCATAACTCTTGATTTCTTCAGTTATGAATCTTTCTGCATTAGATAAAGTTTGTTTTCTAATATATGTTTCAGGAACCATATTTAAGTTAGATTTAGAAACTTCTATAAAATACCCAAATACGTTGTTATACTTAATCTTTAAGTTTTTTATTCCTGTTTTTTCTCTTTCTCTTGCCTCTATTTCAAGTAATATGCTCGTACCATTATTCATGATATCTCTTAATTCATCAAGTTCTGCACTAACCCCTTTTTTAATCATATTACCTTCTCTTACTGAAAATGGTGCATCTTCAAGTAAGATATTATCTATCTTAGTATATATATCTTTAAGTGCATTAAAATCTACACTTTCAAATTTTTCTGGCCATAAATCTCTAATCTTAAAACTTGAATAAATAGTATTTTTTAAAGCATTTAAATCTTTACCATTCTCATTAGAAAATATTACCTTACCTATTAGTCTTTCTATATCATATACATTATCAAGTAAATTTCTAATTTCTTCTCTTTTAATGATTTCTTTTGATAGATATTCTATATCATCATATCTTCTATTTATCTCATCTAAATCAAGTAAAGGATTTTGAAGTAACTGCTTAAGTTTTCTAGATCCTGTAGATGATTTACATTTATCAAGTACCCATAATAGTGATCCATAAACAGATTTATCTCTTTGATTTTTTACTACTTCTAAATTTCTAAGTGTAGATGATGAAATTTCTACTACTTCTGATTTATTAATTACTTCTATCTTTCTTATAGTTAACTCACTATTAAATTGCATAGCTAAAACATAATCTAAGATACAAGCACATGCATCTATCATAGCCTTTTTACCAAATATTCCATAGCTATCTAATGATACTATATTAAAATAGTCTTTTAAAAATTTTTCTGCATCATTAACTCTAGTAATATTAGAAATATTGATATCTAATTTATCAATTATTCCTGATAATTTTTCTTGTAAACTATGTGTAAGTAATATTTCACTTGGCTCTATCTTATATATCTCACTAATTAAATTATCCTCATCACATTCTAATACCTTAAATTCTCCAGTAGTAATATCTAAATATGATATGGCATAACTTTGATTACTATGAGCAATACAAGCTAAATAATTATTTGATTTTGAGTCAATAAAATCAACATCTTGCATAGTTCCAGAAGTAATAATTTGTATTACTTCTCTTTTTACTATACCTTTAGCTTGTTTAGGATCTTCTGTTTGCTCACATATTGCTACCTTGTATCCTGCGTTAACTAGTTTAGCTATATATGGCTTAGCAGAATGATAAGGTATACCTGCAAGAGGTACTACCATTCCTTTTTCCTTATTTCTAGATGTAAGAGTTAGCCCTAATACTCTTGAAGCTGTTTCTGCATCTTCAAAAAACATTTCATAAAAATCTCCTAATCTAAAAAATAGTATGTATTCTTTGTATTGTTCTTTTATTTCAGTATATTGTTTCATTAAAGGTGTAGACATATTTTTACTCCTTTTTTCTTTTAATTATATCATAAAATGTATACAAGGACTAGTAATAATTGACTTTAACCCTTTATTCCTAAATTAAAATAGTAAGTGTCCAAAATATGAGTTGAAAAAAAGTGGATATACCGTACAATCATAAACGACTAAATTCATTGAAAGGAACTGTATACCCATGACTAATAATAACATAAATTTAGAAAATAATAAAAAAGCTAAATATAAACATTTGAATTATGCAGATAGAGTAATAATATCACATCTACTAAAACAAGCTAAAATAAAGGATTTAACTAAATATGTTTCTAATCCCACTAAAGAGCATAAAAAATATAGCTGATATCTTAGCTAAATGTACAAAAACAATAAAAAGAGAAATTAAGAGAGGAACTCTAAGAACATGTACCAATAAACTAGACACAAAAATGTGAAAAGTTTGGAGGTACATGTTCTCTTATTGGTTAGAGCTTCTTTTTAGAGTATTTATATACTCTTTTTTATCTTTTTCAACTTTTAAACTTTCTCTTATCTTTTGTATAGACTTATTATGTATCCAAGGATTAATAATTCTATTTTCTTCTATATATTTTAATACTTCTTTTTCATGTTTAGTGTAACACTCACAAAAATACCAAGCTATAGCTATGTTGATATAGTATTCTTCTGTTTGTATTTTTGATAATTTTTCTAGGTGTTCTTCCTTAAAGTTTTCTTTAATAAAGTTAGTTATTAAAGTTACTATTGCAAATCTTACTGTATATGTATGACTTGAATTTAACCATTCATAAATCTTTTTCTCTACTTTTTCAGGATGTTTTTTTGAAATTTTCCCCATCCCTATATCACAAGTTGCCCAATTATCTATATATGGTAATACTTTTTCTGTTTTTTCTATTAACTTATCTATTTCTTTTTCCTTGTCTAATAAATACATATGAATATGATACTCTTCCATATATTCATGAGGCAAAACATTTAAATATTCTTCTATATTCTCTATAGTTTTAGCAAGTTTTCTTAATTCTGGTACTCTTACTCCTATTATTCTAGACTTATCAACTGTAGGTATTAATTTGGCACTAAATTCCCTGTATTTTAAGTCTTGTTTTGAGTATAGTAGTTCTTTAATATTATCCATTTTTCTTAACCTTATGTAATATTACTGATATTACAAATGCTAGCATACTTGGAAGTACCCAACCTAAACTAACACCATTAAATGGTAATAAATTAAACACTGGATCTAAGACATTATTTATTAATCCATTTAATACCATACCTATACTAAATATTGCAGTTACATATATTGTAGATTTAAATACCATTTTTGAATTACCAAAATATTCAGAAAATAGTCCTAATAATATTAATACTAACGAAACTGGATATATTGATAATAGTATTGGTATAGAATATTTTAATATATTTTCTAATCCAAATATTGCAAGTATGAATGAAACTACTGTATAAAGGATAACCCAAGATCTATATGATATTTTAGGATAAATTTCATTGAAATATTGACTTATTGATGTAGTTAGCCCTATAGCAACTGAAAGGCATGCTATGATAAATATTCCTCCTAAAATTAAACTTCCAAATATACCATAATTCATTTTAACTACATTAACTAATATTTCTGCTCCTGTTTTTGTATTGGGAAATAAATTAGCTGTAGCTGCACCTATATATGTTAACATTCCATAAACTATTAAAAGGATAATAGATGAAACTGTACCCGTTTTCATAGTAATTTCAGTAACATTTTTTTCATCTTTAATTCCTAAATTTCTGATAGTAAAGGCAATAACTATTCCGTAGTTTAAAGCTCCTAATGTATCCATAGTGTTATATCCTTCTAAAAACCCTTTTACCGCAGGTCCTGTAACATAATCTCCAACAGGCATAGATGGGTTAAATGGATTAATAACTACCCCTATAAACATAACTACTATTAAGATTAATAGTGTAGGTGTAAGTATTTTACCTAAAGTTGTAACTAATTTACTAGGTTTCATTGATAAGTAATAAACTACTCCAAAAAATATTAGTGTATATGCTATTCTAAAATATATCATATATTGCACGTTAGTTATAAAGGGAGTCATCGCTATTTCAAAAGAAACTGTTGCATTTCTTGGTATAGCAAGTCCAGGCCCTATAGTAATATATATAGCTGTTGTAAATATTAATGCAAATAAAGGGCCTACCATATTAGATAGTTTCTTAATTCCATCAAATTTTGATACTGCTATTATCCCTAATACTGGAAATATTATTGCTGTAAATGAAAAGAAGAATAAAGATATTAAAGAATTTGTTCCTGCTTCTTTTCCTAAAAATGGTGGAAATATTAAGTTTCCTGCACCAAAGAATAATCCAAATATCATAACACTCATGTGCCTAAAATCTTTTTTTGATAATTTCTCCATAAAACTCCTCCTATTTTAAGTGTTTGATAATCCTACATGGATTACCTGCAGCAGTAACTTTTTCTGGGATATCTTTATTAACCACAGATCCAGCTCCAATTATTGAACCTTTACCTATTTTAACACCTGGTAGTATGGTTACATTTCCTCCTATCCAAACATCTTCTTCAATAGTGATTGGTTTTGCAAATTCATGACCACTTTTTCTAGTTTCTATATTACTTGGATGTCCTGCTGTATATATATTTAAATTTGGTCCTATTAATACATTATCTCCTATAACTACTTTTGCACAATCTAATATTATTGCGTTGTAATTAATATATACATTATTACCTATACTAATATTATATCCATAATCACAATAAAAATCTCCTTTAATTGTAAATCCTTCTGGTGAACTAGGTATAATTTCTTTCATAATATTTGCCCTATTTTCACTGTATGGTTCCTCATTATTATATCTATGGCATAATGTTCTTGCTCTTCTTCTATCGTTTGCTAATTCTTTGTCCCCTGGATTATATAGCATACCAGATAACATTTTTTCTTTTTCTGTCATTTTTCTCCTTATTTTTTCTTATTAATGAATCATTATACCTCATTTTAGCCTTTTTGTAAAATATATGTTGGTTTTTAGAAATATTTATTTGATAAATAATAAAGGGATTAGCTAAGTAATCCCTAATTTTATCTTATGCTTTTCCATATGCTAGGTGAGAATAAGAATACTACTGGTAGTATTTCTAATCTTCCAACTAACATATCTATACTTAATATTATTTTTGAAAATGATGAAAACTTAGCAAAGTTTTCTACAGGTCCTACAGCACCTAGTCCTGGTCCTGTATTTCCTAGAGTTGTTAGTACTGCTGTTACTGTAGTTTCAAAATCAAAGTTATTTAATGAAACTAAAGTTATTGAAATCACGCAGATTAGACAATATAGTACTGTGAAAATTAATGTACCGTGTCTTACATCTAATTCGATTTTTTTACCGTCAATGTTAACTAAATTAACTATTCTTGGATGTATTAATTTTCTAATTGAAAGTCTTATTTCTTTTAATAATATTAATACCCTTGATACCTTTATTCCTCCACCAGTAGATCCAGCACAAGCACCCATTACCATAATTAATATTAATAATATCTTACTATAACTTGGCCATAAATTGAAATCTTGAGTAACAAATCCCGTAGTAGTGATAATTGCACTTACTTGGAATAGTGATGCTCTAAATGCTTGTTCTATAGTATCAAAATGGTTTCTAATATTTATTGTTATAGTAATTACTGCAAAAGCAATAATTCCTAAATAGTATCTTAATTCTTCATTTTTGAATACATATTTAAAGTTTCTAATTAACATATAGAAATAGATATTAAAGTTAATACCAAATAATAGCATGAATATAGATATTACATATTCTATATATGGGCTATTAAATGCTGCAACTGAAGCATTTCTTGTAGAGAATCCTCCAGTTCCTGCAGTTGAGAAAGCATGAAGCATAGCTTCATAAAAACTCATCTTACCAAACATTAAGAATATTACTTCTATTACAGTTAACATAAAATATATTCCATATAGTATCATAGCTGTCTTTTTAGCTTTTGGAACTAATTTACCTACTGTAGGCCCAGGAACTTCTGCTCTTAATAAATGCATAGCTCCACCATCTGTTAAAGGTATAACGGCAAGTACGAATACTAGCACTCCCATACCACCTATCCAGTGAGTGAAAGATCTCCAAAATAGCATAGACTTTGATAATACTTCTATATTTGTAAGTATAGTTGAACCTGTAGTTGTAAATCCTGATACAGTTTCAAAGAATGCATCTATAAACTTAGGAGTATAACCTCCAATATAGAAGGGTATTGCACCAACTAAAGACCAAAGTATCCATATAAATGAAATGATAAGTAAACTTTCCTTAGTATAGAACTTATTATCTTTAGGCTTTATCTTTGTTAATAAAAATGTAATTGCTGATACTATTAAAGATAAGAATAAGAAGATATATGCATCTTTTTCTTTATAGAAAAAACCTACTAAGGCAGGAAGTAATAATAATAAACCTTCTATCATAACTATTTTAGATATGATATTTAACATAAATCTTTTATTCATATTTAACCACCTAAAATGTCATTTAAATTGCTTATTCTCTTTTTAACCGCTATTATTATTACCGAATCATTTTGTTCTAATGATAAGTTACCATCTGCAACTATAAATTGTCCTTTTCTTACTACTCCAGCTACTATTATCCCACTTGCAAGTTTTAAATCTTTTAAAGTAATTCCAGTATGTGTAAATGTTTCATTTACTTTAAATTCTAATGCTTCAACCTTATTTGAAGCTAATCTATGTACTGCATCTGCTGATATTTGTACACCATTTTCTATAGATCTAACATAAGTTAATATATTTCCTGTAATTACATCACGAGGAGTAAATACATTATTTAAACCTAATTCTTTAATTAATTCAGAATAAGTTCCTTGATTTACTTTAGTTATTATCTTTTTGATTTTTTTAGTTTTAGCATAAAGTGATAATATTATATTTATTTCATCATTACCTGTTAATGAAACGAAGGCATCTGTATTAATTATCCCTTCTTCTTCAAGTAATGTTTGGTTAGTTCCATCTCCATAAATTATTGTAGCTTGCGGAAGTAATTCTGCCATTTCTTCACAAACTTGTAGATTAGAATCAATAATCTTAATATCTAGTCCCATTTTAATTAATTCTTGGCATAGATAATATGAGATTTTACCTCCTCCAACTATAACTACACTGCTTGTAATATCTTCACATTTATTATCTACTATATTTACTATCTTAGGTATTTCTTTATTACCTGCTATTATATGTAACATATCTCCTTTTGCAAGTTTAAAATTACCACTAGGTACAAATACCTCATTTTCTCTTTCTACCGCACAAACTAACATTTTAATAGCATAATTTGTATAAATTTCTGATAATTTTAAGTCAATAAGCTTGTTTCCTTCTTCAAGTTTAAATGATAATATATCAACTAATCCTTTTGAAACTGATTCTATTTTAAAATCACCTATAAATTTAAATTGATTAGCTATTTCTTTAGCTGTTCTAAGTTCAGGGTTAATTGCATAGTCTATATTCAAGTTTCTTCTAATGAAGCTTCCTTGTTTAGCATATTCTTTACCTCTAATTCTAGCTACTACACTTTTAGCACCTAATCTTTTTGATAACATACAGCATACTATATTAAATTCGTCACTAGATGTTACAGCTATTACTAGATCTGCTGTTTGTATACCTGCTTCTAATAATACTTTTTCATCTATCCCATCTCCATTTAAACATAGTACATCTGAGTTATTATTTAATTCTTCAAGTCTAGCCATTTTCTTATCAATTACTGTAATATCATGGCCTTCTGATTGTAGTTGTCTTACTAGTGAATTACCTACTTTACCATTACCTACAACTATAACTTTCATTAATTCTCCTTCTAAGTTAAAACTGCACCTAAGTGCAGTTTCTCTATTTTTCTATACTTTTAATTAAATCTCCTAAAATTCCATTTATGAAATTTTTAGTTGTTTCATCACCATATGTTTTAGCTAATTCAACAGCTTCATTGATAACTATTTCATGTCCTATTTCTTCAACTAATATTTCAAAAAAAGCCATTTTAAGTATTACTTTTTCTGGATTTGCAAGTCTTGAAAAAGTCCATCCTTTAATTCTTTCTTTTATTTTTTCAACTACTTCTTTTTCATTTAAAATGAAGTTATCTAAATAGTTTTCTAAAAATTCTCTTTTTGCTTTACTTATTTTTAAAGTTTCTAACACTTCATTTTTTCTCACAGATATATCTGATCCAACAACTTCGTGTTCGAATAATATTTTAAAAATTTCATCTCTTACTTCTCTTTGAGTCATTACTATCTCCGTTCTTAAAATTCAGGTGTTGTTTCAACTATTTCTTCATCACTTAATTTATTTAAAGTAACATCTTCTACTGTAACTGTATCAAAGATTTTTTCTTGATTTATCTTAGTAATTTTTAGACTTACATCTTTAACTACTACTCCAGTCATAAGTACTACATATTCTTTTAATTCATTTTGAATAGCTGATAATCTATCGTTTAAGTTTTCAATGTTATATGTTTCAACACTAGCGTTGATTAATATTTTTGAAAAATATGAATGTGAAGTAACTTTAGCTGTTCTTATTAATTGTTTTTGTTCTAAGAATACTTTAGAAATTTCATTAATAGTGTTTAAGTCTACTTCTACTTTTCCGTTTTTACCTTGAGATTTAATTATTTTTGGTTTTTTAAATAGTTTTTCAATTAATGATAATAGTAATATTACTAAATATCCTATTGCAACAAATCCCGCAAATTTTAAATATCCTAAATATGGAACTAATTCATCAAAATATGTTGTATAAAAGAATGTATCTGAAATTGTCATATATCCTAATAATGGTAACATTAAGAAGAATACAATTTTAATTAAGCTTGCTAAAAATCTAAACATTTTCTTCCTCCTTCATTACTTCTTTCACTATATTAGTTACTTTAACGTTTACTTCATTTACTCTTATGCCAGTTAATTTTTCTACATTTACTTTTACAACTTCTTGGAAGTTTTTAACAACTTCTACTATATTTTTACCAAAAGCTATAACTATTCCAAGATCTATAACACATTCAGTTTCTCCTAATTCTACATCAATGAATTTAACATTCCCTAATTTAGTTAGGTTTTTAAGAATATTTATACCTTCTACTTTGCTTGTTTTATCTGAAATACCTATTACTCCATCCACTTCTGTAACACTTTCTAATACTATATCAGTAATTACACTTGGAGATATTTCTATTCTACCAAAATTATTCATATTATTCCTCCTATTTTTACTTATACCTTATTATATCAATTGCATATCTTTTATTCAAGTTTTTATTTGTAATCTAACATTGTTCTTACCTAAAAACTCTACCATTTTTTCTACAAATTCTCTATCTAAGGTAATATGTCTTACATTTTTTTGTTTATTTTCTCCAAAATATATATTAAGAGTGTCTTCACCTTTGCTTTCTAATATATATTTTTTAATTTCATCTTTAAACTCAAAATTTTCATCTATCTTAATACTAATATTATATCTTGAAAAGTCATTTATTGCAAAGGCATCCACAATATTATGTCTGTTATTATCTAAACTTGTTGATTTAAAACAAACTATATTACCTTTTTCTATTATTTTAGCAACTTTGGTATATTCTTTAGGGAAGATTAAATATTCTTTACTTCCATCCATACTAAATATATTTACTATACTCATTAATTCATTTTTCTTAGTAACCCTATTATTTTCTGTTTCTATATATCCTATAGTGTAGTCACTACTTGTAAATATATTGTACACTAATTCATTTTTTAGTATTTGAGTATTCTTCATACTAAGTTTAATATATTCTTTTTCAAGTTTTATTATCTCATCTATACTATATTCTCCAGTTTCTACCCATTCATATTCCTTTACTTCCATACTCATGTTTAGAAATAGGGATGAGTAAATATCTGTATCTGCTTTTATTTTTTTATCAGCCCATTTTATAGCGTCTTGTAAGTTTACTATTAGTTTTTTTCTTTCTATATTAAATTCATCAAATGCTCCTGAGTATATTAATCCTTCAAGATTACTCTTATTAAGGAATCTACATCTTTGTATAAAGTCAAGGAAATCTTTAAACTTACCACTTTTTTGTCTTTCTTCTACTACATCCTTAGCAGTTTTTTCCGACATTTCCTTTAAAGCACTTAAAGGTATTCTAATACCATTTTCTTGTACTTCAAATACTTCTGTAGACTCATTAATACTAGGAGGATACATTTCTATATTTCTCTTAAGCATTTCAGCATAACTGTTTACTAGTTTTTTCTCTACTTTTAATTCAGTAGTTAATAGACTAGCGAAGAATTCTCTTGGATATTTAGCCTTTAAATATGCTGTTTGATAAGTAATATTTGCATAACTTATTGCATGGGCCTTATTAAATCCATAATTACCAAAATTCTCTATTAAATCATATATTTTTTCAGCTCTATCTTTAGATATAGTCGCATTTTCTATAAATGTTTTTCTGTTTTGTTTTAATAATTCAGCATTTTTCTTACCTATAGCTTTTCTTAATTCATCAGCTTTAGCAAGTGAATAACCTGATATTTTTTGAGCTATTTGCATTACTTGCTCTTGATAAACAAGAACTCCATATGTAGGTGCTAATATTTCTTCTAAAAAAGGGTCTATATATTTAACCTTAATATTCTTATTATTCTTAGTTGCTATTAAATTAGGAATTAATCCACTTTCTAAAGGTCCTGGTCTATATAGGGCAAGAAGCAAGGCTATATCTTCTAATGAATGTATTTTTAAATTCATAGCAAGTTGTGTTATTCCTCTTGATTCACATTGGAATATACCCATAGTGCTTCCTGTATTTAAAAGCTCATAGGCTTCCTTACATTCAGGAAGATTATATATATCCATATCTTTTCCTATTTTCTTAACTACAGTTTTTATTACGTTTAGATTTTTTAAACCAAGAACATCCATTTTAAGATATCCTAGTGATTCTAAAATACTAGCTTCAAACTGTATTTGATAATCTTTAGTATAACTATCATAACTAAGTGGTAAATTCTCCCTCATATCCTCTTTTGTAATTATTACTCCAGCTGCATGAGTTGAACTATTTTTAAGTTTTCCTTCTATTCTTTTAGCATATTCTATTAAAGTTTTTACCATTTCTCTATTATCTTCTAATCCATCTAAAGATAGTTCTTTAGATTCATCTAGTAATTTTCTGATATTTTTTTCTGGTATTTCAAAAACTCTAGCTAAATCTTTAAGCGCAAGAGTTGGTTTAAAAGTAGAAAAAGTAATGATTTGACTTACATTTCTACTTCCATATGTTTGTTTAATATATTCAATAAGATCCATTCTTCTTTCTTGTTCTATATCCACATCTATATCTGGCATAGATATTCTTTCTGGATTTAAGAATCTTTCAAAGATTAGTCCATATTTTATAGGGTCAAGTTCTGTAATACCTAATAGGTATGAAATTATTGATCCTGCAGCAGATCCCCTTCCAGGACCTACAAATATATCATTTTCTTTAGCATATTTTATGAAGTCTTGTACTATTAAAAAGTATTTTATATATCCCATTTTATCTATTACATTTAATTCATAATCTATTCTATCTTGTATCTCTTTAGTAATATTAGGATATTTAATTTTTTTGTTTTTCTCTAATATTTGTAATATATATTCTCTCTCATTTAATCCATCTGGAATTTTAATTAATGGAAATTCAACATTTTTTTCATCTAAAACTATATCTATATTTTCTATTAATTTTTCTAAATCATTAGATGGTTTTCTATCTTCTAAGAAATGTAATCCATCTTGTTTTTTATCATTTTGTACTGTTTTTAAAGTTCTATTTTCTTTAATTGCAGCAAAGATTTTTTGTAATATTTTATCTTTTTTATCTACATAATACATTTCATTTACTTCTACATTTTTAACATTTAATTCTTCTATTAATTTATCAAACATTAATCTTTGATAATCATGCATAGTAAATGCAGGTATTTCAAGTATTACTTCTATTTTTTCAAGTAAATTTTCTAATACCTTTTTTGATTTGTTATAGTCATTCTTTAATATATTTGCAACAAGTTCTGAATTTACTCCACCAGATAATATATATATATTTTCACTATGTTTTTGTAAGTCTTCCATTAGTATGAAATTTTTATCATACTCACTTCTTTCATAACTTATTGTTGATAACATGTAAATATCTCTAACTCCTTGTTCATTTTTAGCAAGTAAAGTTAAAGAATAAAGGTTTTCTTCATCAATTATACCTTTTAAGTATATTTCTATACCTATTATTGGTTTAATACCATTTTTTTTGCATGAGTTATAGAATTTAAGGGCTGCAAACATGCTAA
The DNA here is from genome assembly GCF_009733925.1 of Streptobacillus canis. Lineage (NCBI taxonomy): Bacteria > Fusobacteriati > Fusobacteriota > Fusobacteriia > Fusobacteriales > Leptotrichiaceae > Streptobacillus > Streptobacillus canis. The sequence continues at coordinate 14,109 of NZ_WOEI01000031.1, forward strand.
AGTCAGTTATTGCTAATGTTTTAACATCTAATTCTTTAGCCTTGTTTATATATTCATCTATACTTCCTACTCCTTCAAGTAAAGAGTATTCACTATGTATTCTTCTTAACATGTTGCCTCCTTCCTATATTATTCTTTCTAATACCTCTATAAAATAGTCTATTTCTTCTTTAGTATTTTGTAATGAAAGGCTTAATCTAATAGAAGCTTTAGCTTCTTCTTCAGTTAATCCTTGATCCATTAGTACATTTGATGGCTTCATCGCTCCACTTTGGCATGCTGATCCACCTGAAACATATATACCATTCATATCAAGTAATGGTAACATGTATTCTATATCTTTACCTTTAATTTGTATATTAACAATATGTGGTATAGTATGTTTAGTATTATTAATTACAACATTTCCATTAAATTTAGCTATTTTTTCTTCTAAATATGTTCTTAAATCTTGTATATGTTTAAGATTTTCTTCTAAATGATTTGCTAGATATTCATATACCTTAGCTGAAAAAAGTATAGAATGTAAATTTTCAGTTCCTGCTCTTCTATTTTTTTCTTGATGTCCTCCATGCATATATTTTTCTAAACTAAATTTAGGATTAATATATGCAAAACCACATCCTTTAGCAGCATGTAATTTATGGAAAGAAGCTGATATTCCATCTATATTGAAACTAGATAAGTCTAGTTTTTCTCTAAGTATTATTTGTGTCATGTCACTGTGGAAGAAAATATTTTTACCTTTTAGTACATTCCCTACTTCTTCTATAGGCATCCTTACTCCTGTTTCATTATTAACAGCCATAAGTGATACTAGTATTGTATCTTCTCTTACTTCTTTAAGTATGCTTTCAGTTTCAACTAATCCTTCTTTATTTGGTTTAACATAGCTTACACTAAATCCTTTTTCTTCTAAGTATCCACATACATTTAATACACTAGGGTGCTCTATAGAAGAAGTAATAATATGTCCTTTTCCTTTCTTAAGGGCTACACCCTTAATTATCATATTATTTGCTTCTGTAGCTCCTGATGTAAAAAATATATTTTTAGATAAAACATTTAAGTCTTTTGCTAATATATCTCTAGCTTTTTCTAGATTATATCTAGATTTTTTACCTAAACTATGAGTTGATGAAGCATTAGCAAAAGTATTAGTATATATTTCTAAAAGTTCATCTTTAAAATTATCTAAAATTCTTGTTGTTGCAGCGTTATCTAAGTATACTTTCATACATGTCCTTCTTCCTTTTATTTTTAATATATTTTAACACGAAAAAGCAAAAAAAAGAATAGCTGCTTGAATACTTACTTAAAAATGAAATATATCATAAATTGAAGTTAAAGCATGCTTTTGATAAAATTATATATATTACATTTGAAAGGGCAGATTAATGAAAAAATTATTTACAATTGTTTTATTCACATTCTCATTTTTAGCTTTCACAAATAACGATGGAGCTTTAGATCAAAAATTCCTATTATCAAATTTAAATTTTGATAATGTAAAAGTATATGAAAAATACAAAGAAGTACATGCAAGAAAAGCTGTAGTAGGTGAAGTTATATTAACTATTACTGCAGATGGTAAAGAAACACAAAATACAGCAAAAGAAGGAGATTTTGTAGTTAAAAATCTTACTGGTGCTGGAGAAATGTATATTTTAACTGCTAAAAAATTCAATGCAAGATATGAATTAAAAGAAAATATTGATGAAACTTGGTCTTTATATAAACCATTAGGAAAAGTAAAAGCATTACAAGTTAAACTAGAAACTAGTTCTAAAGAAATATACATATTAGCTCCATGGGGAGAAAAAATGGTAGTTAAAGATGGAGATTTCCTAGTAACTCCATTAGATAATAGCGAAGTTTATAGAATAGCTGAAAAAGAATTTTACGAGACTTATAGATAATGGAAATAGTAATAATATTAATTAACTTAGTAAGTTTTATTATTTATGGTTTAGATAAATTTTTTGCTATTAAAAACAGTGGTAGAATACCTGAAAAAACTTTACTTTTACTTGGATTAATAGGCCCTTTTGGTTCTGTTATTGGTATGGAAACATTTAGACATAAAACGAAAAAACTTAAATTTAAACTTGTATATATTTTTCTAATATTACAAGTTTTAATATATTTATATATGAGAAAAGCCCTAATTTTTTAGGGCTTTTACTTATTTCATGAACTTTTCTATTAATTTATCTAGTTTTTCATTTAATTCTTTATTAGCTTTTTCAAGATTATTAACTTTATCTTTTAATGTTGTAACTTCTTGGTCAAGTTCATAAACTTTTTCATCAAGTAAATTGATATTTCCATTTCTTTGAAGTGTTAACATATCTTTTCTTCTTGATTCTAATTTATCAAATTGATATCCAAATCCAGCTCCTAATGCAACATGACCTTTAGTATTTAATGATCCTGAAGCTTTATACACTAAATTCCCTGTTTCATTTAATCCTGAAATACCTAATGCAAATGCATGTTCACCGTTATAGTAACCATATGCACCTGCAATATTATGTCTAT